>JAZNDD010000094.1:0-6716 GCA_045587865.1 Faecousia sp. | reverse complement strand
ACCATTTCCAACTTGTACCAGCAAAGCGACCTGGGCGCTTGGCAGTACGAAGGCGAATATTACGGTCTGTTTGCTTACACCAATGGTGCTACCATTAAAAATGTAACGGTTGCAGACGCATACATCTCCAGCGGAAGAAATGAAGCAGCAGGTGTTGTAGGCAATGCGGTGGATACAACGTTCTCTGACATTACAGTTTCCAACACTACTTTGATTGCCTATAACAATTCTGCCGGCGGTGTTGCAGCAGAGTGCTACGGCGACTGCTCTTTCACGAACATTGTTGTGGATGAAGACACCGTTATTGGTCCTCTTTGGGGCACATATGATGCTCGCCTGGGTGGCGTAGTTGGCTTGGTTCACGCTGGTAACAATGTGTCGTTCTCCAATATCACGGTTGCTTGCCAATTGGATGCAATCAATGACGTTGCTGCAAACTACCAGTATTGGTTATACCGTTATAGTGGTATGCTGATCGGTCACGTTGACGGAGTAAACGGTGTTGCTGACCCCACCGGATATGTTACATGTGAAAATGTAAATGTAATTTACGGTGATTGGGTCAACTATCATTACTGCGAATATGCCTCTCTTGGTGCCGGTAGCTATAACGGTCCCGGAGAGTACAAATACGCACGTGTTGAAGCAGGAACAGGAACAGACGGAATTGACCTGTCTACTTGTAACCATAGCGAGGATGAGTCCCATAATGTACTCATTGTTTTCGATCAACTGTTCGGCGGCGGTCAGGGTATTTCCGGCCTTAAAACCTATGATGGCGTAACCGTTACTTATCCTAACAACTAATTCAAGTCCGTCCTATCCCCTTCGGGGGATAGGCGGCGATCAAAGGATACAATCACGCATTGTATCTTTTGATCGCTGACAGGCAATTGCAGAAAGGAGGTCATTTCTTTGGGCAAGATCAAGTTGAAATTATTTGTTGTGGCGGTTGTGGCGGCACTGATGGCATTTATCAGCACCTCCACCTTTGCGTATTACTCCGTGATCGGAAAAGCAACCAATGTGGTGACCTCCGGCAATATTCAGTTTGTGATCCACGAAATGACCGATCAGGGAACAGAATTTCCCAAAGAGGGTGTGTATATCGTCCCCGGAGATATTGTTTCCAAGCAGGTCAGTATCCAAAGTGACTGCGACCATCCTTTTTACCTGCGGGTAAAGATGGTCTATGGCGTGGATTCTAAGGAACTGTCTGCGGAGGAGTGTTTTAAATTAAACATTGATCAGCAGTACTGGCAGTTGCACGACGGCTGGTATTACTACAAGGGCATTGTAAACCCAGGGGAAACCACCCCCAATGTGTTTTCCCACGTGGAGATCGTGGGATCTGAGGTAGACAGCAGTTATATTGGAAAGACCTTGACCCTGACCGTCAATGCACAAGCGGTGCAAAGCGAAAACAATCCCATTACCGACGGTAACATCTATACCGCCTCCGGCTGGCCGGCAGAATAAGGAGGTCGGATATATGAAGAAGATTATTGCAGTATTATTTACTTTTGTTCTGCTCCTTTCATCCACCGTGACTGTATTTGCGGCAGAGGGAAAGGTAACCTACAGCGGCAATGCCGGCAACTTTATATTTGAGCCAGGCAGTGCATATTCGCCGACAGACCTGTTTCCCGACTTTAAGGGCGTAATGCCCGGAGATACCCTGACCCAGAAGATCACCGTGAAAAACGATGCGGACAATCCGGTGAAGGTCAAGATCTATATGCGCGCTTTGGGCGCCCACGAAAACTCCAGAGAATTTCTTTCCCGTCTGGCATTGCGGGTGCAAAAAAGCGACGGAAACGAAATGGGGTATATGTTCGATGCCGCCGCCAGCGAAACCGCCCAACTGACCGACTGGGTATGCCTGGGAACCCTGTATTCCGGCGGTCAGGTGGATCTGGATGTGTTGCTGGATGTGCCCACTGCCCTGGGCAATGAATTCCAGGATCAGGTGGGATACCTGGACTGGGAGTTTATGATCGAAGAATTTCCGGTGGAAGACACCGACCCCAAGCCGCCCCATACCGGTATGGATCTGAACACCGGACTGTGGCTGGGACTGATGTTCGGTTCCCTTTTGATCCTGACCGTTCTTTTGCTATGGCGCAAAAAGGATAAGCGCAAACGCAGTGCAACCTGATTAAGCAAGGAGGAGTAAGGCGTGCAGACCAAAGGAAAGAAAAAACCCTACAAGTCAATAGCCTTAGCCCTCAGCCTGTGCGCCCTGCTGATCTGGGGCATTTTAGGCACAGGGGCGTCGCTGGCCTGGTTTGCAGATACCACACCGGAGATCAACAATATTTTCCACTTTGCAGACTTTGATTTGGTGGTATCCCACCGCCTGACCGACGGCAAGTGGGAGGAAGTGGACAGTCAGACGAAACTTTTTGACGAGGAAGCCTTGTTTGAACCGGGCTATGTGCAGGTGATCTACCTGAAAGTGGAAAACAAAGGCAACTTGCCCTTCCGGTTTTTCACCGCTGTCAATGTTAATGACTGCAGCGTTGCCACCAATGTGTTCGGACAGCAGTTTTTGCTGCAGGATTACCTGAAATTCGGTGTTGCCACAGCCGACAGCGAGGAAGAAATGAAAAACAGTGTTCCCCATCGGGAGGAAGCCGTAAACATCGCAAATATGCCTCTGCATAACTATTACGAGACCGGCGCATTCCAATTGGAACCTGACGGGACGAAATATATTGCACTGATCGTTCGTATGCCCCGGGAAGTCAGCAATGTGGCAAATTATCGGGGCGACACCGTTCCAAAGGTGGAACTGGGCATTACGGTCAAAGCAGACCAAATAGTAGACTAAGGACTATAAATACCTTGGGAAAGGAGGAGGATTGCGTGAAAAAATGGTATCGCGAGTTTTTCTATGTGCCCAAACACGGCAAAGTACGGGAAAAAGTAATGCTTACCCGTGTGGTGATGACTGTTGCGGTGATCGTTATGTGCCTGGCAGCGATGGGCGCGACTGCCTATGCCTATTTTTCCTACAATATCACCTCCGGTGCCGGGGTCATCAAAGCGGCGCACTTTGGCACAAAAATAACGGTCCAGATCTTGGATGAAAACAACCAAACAGTAGACTTCACCCCGGTGACACGGGATTATCAGATCCATACAGTTCGGGGACTGGAAGCAGGAAAGATTTATACGGTAACCATTACCCCGGCAGAAAACAGCACCGCAAAGACGGGTTTTGTGGTGGTCAGCGCTCAGGGATGTCAGGAAACCTACCATACCCAGCAACTGGGTATCGATGTGAATGCAAGCGGCGGCAAGACGGATGCCATCTCCTTTAAACTGATGCTCACAGAGCCGACAGAAGTAACTTTCCTTGCCCACTGGGGAACATCTTCCTGCTATCCCGATTACCAGAACCGGGAGGAACTGTATATCATCCAAAACGAACAGGTCAAACTGATCATCAACGGACAAACAGAGCCGGTCATCCAACCGGAGGACACCGAGCCCACACAAACACAACCGGAAGAAACCCAGCCGACTGAGACCCAGCCGACTGAGACCCAGCCGGTTACCGAACCGGAGCAGACCGAGCCGGACACGCAGCCCCCAGAAACAGAGGAGACCACTCTGCCAGAGGAAACAACTGCACCGGCCGAATAAAAATACTTATCATGGCTTTTCGGAGACTGTCCCTGTAGGTTTTCGAAAAAGGCGATAAGAGGTGTGCAAAAGGGACGGAGACAACCAGATTCTGCAGAATAACCGCACACCAAAAAAAGCACCCTTCGGGGTGCTTTTTTATGAAAAAGGACATTGCGGATACCCCGGGAGAGGTTTCCCTACATATTGCGCTTTGCGCCGGAACGGCACAGGCTGTTCCTGATACATTGTTGCCAAAGCAACATAACCACAACAGGAGAGTGCCACAGCCCTTCGGGCTTCGCAATGACACGGGTTTCGATGGTTTTCGCTGATGCGCGTACCTTTGAAGTAATTGTCAACTGTCAACGATCCATTGTCAGTTGCCCATCCTGTGTGCCAAACTTTACTAAAGAGGTTGACTTTGCACAGGGAATAAAATATAATATCATTTGAATAAGAATTGAAAACGGATAATTTTTTGTAGAAACTGGAAAAGGGAGGACGATAAGATGTTAGCCATCATCAATGCCACCTTAGTTATGCGGGATCATCTGATCCCGGGTGGTGCGATTTTAATGGATGACGGAAAGATCACGGCTTTTGGTAAAAGGAAGGATGTGGAAATTCCTGCTGGCTGTGAGGTCATAGACGCAGAGGGCCTTTTCGTAGGCCCTGGCTTTGTAGATATCCATACCCATTCCGACGGCACGGTATTTTTCCAGGACGATCCGGTCCGTGCCAGCCAGCATCACTTAAAGCACGGCGCTACCAGCGTGTTGCCAGCCCTGTATTACAGTATGGACACCGAGGCTTATGTGGAAGCTATCGGCGTGATCCGGGAGGCGATGAAGAAGCCGGAGTGCTGCAACATTGCCGGTCTTTATATGGAAGGCCCGTACTTAAATCCCAAATTCGGCTGTGACCGGGAGCATAACCCATGGAAAGGCCCTGTGGACAAAGCCAAGCACCAGCCAGTGATCGATGCAGCTTATGACCTTGCCCGTGTCTGGTGTCTGGCACCGGAGCGGGAGAACATTCTAAGCTTTGTGCTGGATGTAAAGGAAAAGAACCCTGCGGCTGTATTTGCCGTAGCCCACTCGGAGGCTTCTCCCCAGCAGATCGAGGCAATTATGCCCTATGGCCTGAAAATCGGCACCCACCACACCAACGCCACCGGCGACCGTATTTTCTATCCGGAAGTGCGGGGCGTGTGCGTGGACGAGACCGTCAACTACAACCGGGAGATCTACGCAGAGCAGATCTGCGACTCAATGGGTATCCACGTGGATCCTTATATGCTCCGTCTGGTGCGGCGTATTAAGGGTGACGACCGGATCATCCTGATTTCCGATGCTTACGCCTGCGACGGCCCCATCCCTCCCGGATACGACGGGGTGGATGATATCAATTTCGACCACGCAGGTGAGATCGCCGGCTCTAAGATGACTTTGGACATCTCCTGCCGGAATATGATAAAGCACACCGGCTGCAGTGTGTGCGATGCCTTCCGCTTTGCCTCCTATAACCCCTCCAGAGCCGTTGGCCTTCTGGACCGGGGCGAAATTGCCGTGGGCAAGCGGGCAGATCTGGTGATCGCAGACCACTGGATGGGCGTGAAGAAGGTTATTTTCGCAGGTAAGCCTGTGGAATAAATAGTAACAAGTAATTTATTTAATAAAGGAGATAAGCAAAATGAAAGACTTTATTGTCGATCCCGCAACCAAGTTTAGTTTCCAGCCTGCTGACTTCGTGCCCTTCAAGGACCGTGAGGTCTGCGAGCGCGTCCGCAATATGAGCGGCTTGGAACTGGAGAACCGTGAGCCCTGGTGGCATCCTGAGTTCCAGGTCAAGGTTATGATGAATCCCCATCCTGTCCTGATCGCAACTTTGTTCTCCCGCCTGAAGGCTGCTTCCGAGGCAGGCAAGACCTTCACAATGATCCTGGGCAACCCGGAGCCCGATACTTACATCCCCCTGGCACAGCTGATCAACTACTTCCAGGTGGACTGCTCCAAGGTCCATCTGTTCGCAGAGGACGAGTGGGCTGACGATCAGGGCAACATCGCTCCCATTACCTACGAGGCAGGCTTTGCACACTCTATGATCAAGTACTTCTACTATCAGATCGATGAGAAGCTGCGTATGCCTATGGAAAATGTCCACTTCCCCACCAACGCCAACATCGCTGACTACTCCAAGATCATCAACGATATTTCCGAGGGCGGCGCGGACATCGCTTCCACCTCTCCCGGTTGGGCAGGCCATATGGCTTTCGTGGACCCCATCCCCGAGTTCATCGGCAGCGGCGACATTGAAGAGTGGCTCAACCAGCCGGCTCAGATCGTTAAGCTGCACCCCATGACCATTATGCAGAACTCCCTCAACGGCACCTTCGGTCAGTCCGGCGACATTGCAAACGTTCCTCCCTGTGCGGCTACCATCGGCCCCATCGATGTGATGCGTGCCAAGGAGCGTATCGAGGTCCACGCACTGGCTACCTGCGGTACTTTCTCCTCCTGGCAGAGAATGATCTCCCGTCTGTGCACCCACGGACCCATCACTCCCTACCTGCCTTCCACAATGCTGCAGACCAAGAAAACTCAGGTCTACATCAGCGAGGAGCTGGCTGCACCCTTCCAGTGCTGGGAGAAGGTCGGCTACTAAGACCCATAAAAAGCGTGTTGCTCCGGCAACACGCTTTTTTAATGCAAAATGCAGAATGCAAAGTGCAAAATTATTTTTCCGCACCATCGTACCTCTATGTCATTGCGGGCCACGAGCCTGAGCGCCGCCGGTGGCGGAAGAAGCGATGGCGCAGTGTGTGCCGCGGTCGGCAAGAAACGAGCCTGCTTTGTCAGGCGATGTTTCTGCCGGGCACCGCAAACGGGCAAGGCGCAGCGACGTGGCAATCTCCTGTGTTACATCTACGAATATCCCACCGGGGAGATCGCCACAACCAGTGTGCGCACTGGTTTCGCGATGACACGCCCATCTATCGACAGTGCAGTGGTGATTTGCGGGTTTGCGGGCGGATGTGGGCATCCGCCCCTTCGGAACCGATTTTTGACGGAGGGAGTGTAGTT
>JAZNDD010000093.1:0-42841 GCA_045587865.1 Faecousia sp. | reverse complement strand
ACTTCACCAACAAGAAGTCAAATAAAAGGCTTGAGGAAAAGGTAGATAGCCTCGTAGAGCACGACAAGGATCAATACCTATCGATACTACGCCTAACCATAATGTCAGAAGAAATGCCTATTTCCGAAAGAATCATCGCCGGAGCCAAGTATGTCAAAAAGGGTGGCAACGGCGACGTGAAGAAGTATTATCAGAAAATGCTCGAAGAACATACGAAATAAGGAGGAAAAAACTATGGACATTAATCTTATCATCAGCAAACTATTCGAGTACGGCAGCATCTTGCTGACCGTAATTGCAATGTTAGTCTTTGTTACCAACATCATCGTGGAAGTCTTGAAGGGATTGTTCCCTAAGATTCCTACGAACATCATTGCCGTGATCATCGCGCTTGTCGTCACGGTACTGTCGTTGTACATCCTGTGTGCGGTTCTGGAAATCACGGTTATGTGGTATTATGCTGTCGGTGCCGTAGTGTTGGGTCTTTTCGTTGGATATGCTGCTATGTTTGGATTTGATAAATTTAAGTCTGCGTGGGAAAAAATCCGACAACAAAAAGAGTAATTACATAAAAAGAAAAGGAGCATCCTTTTGGGTGCTCCTTCTTAATATGTTGGGGGTCATTGTGGTGGTCATAGGAGAAAATTACTCAAAATTTTAGAAAATAATTATAATAAAAAAGTACCGCAAACCCGCTTAAAATCACGGTTTTGCGATACTTTCTGGTGGAGATAAGCGGGATCGAACCGCTGACCTCTTGAATGCCATACAACGAAAAGTTGTTGCAGCGCAACGGTTTTTGATGCATTTGGGGGTCATATGGTGGTCATATGAATTTAATAATTTTTGAGTGACTTAGGTGTTTGCCACTCAAAAACTATAGATTATCGGTGATTTTCTTTAGCGATTCTAAGTCTGTATGGGTATAATGTGCGGTCATTTCAAACTTAGCATGGCCGATCAGCTTCTGCTTATCTGTGGCAGGTGCATTCACATTCTTCATAAGGGTAGCGAAAGTGTGACGGCAGCAGTGTGGTGTGTAGATGTGATCTCCCTTCTCGTCTAAAGCATCCAGATCCAGCGCTTGCAGAGCCGGATAATAGATATCGCTTCTGAATTTCTTTGCGGACAGGTTGGTAAACAGGTGCTTTTCCTGGCCAAAGTCAGCAAAGAATGGGCGTATCTTTGGGGATATGGTGATAACACGGTCCTTGCCAGCATCGGTTTTCACACCGGTGACAAAGTATCCTTCCGCTGGATCATAGTTTTCTGTCATGGCTCCCAGCATTTCACTGAGTCTCATACCGGTGTAACAGAGGAGAAGCACATATTTGATATTCGGTACCCGGTCTACATTGGCCCACATGGTATCAAGCTGGGCTTTGGAGAAGGCTATCTTCTCTGCCTGTTCTTCCTTGTGGATATAGATGTACTCCGCATAGTTACGGTCTACAATATCCAGCTGCATAGCATATCGCCATAGGGAGGTACCAAGGGCTTTCATATTCTCTTTGGTTCGTTTTCCATGGGGGCATTCGTCAATGCACTTCTGCATGTGCTCTGTGCGGATTTTGGATATCTCCACATAATACAGGGCGGAGAAATACTTATAGGCTGATTTATAGCAGTTAATGGTGGACTGGGTAACCTTTTCTGTATGTCCGTCCAGCCACTTCTTATACAGGTCCTTAAACTTCACATTCATATCCTGCTGGGGCAGATCCTGCTTCAGCTGAGGGATATAGGCTATGGCTTCTTTCTTGGTAGGGAAGCCTCTTTTTTTGCGCTTCCGGCGTGTGAGCTTTCCGTTTTCGTCTGTATCCCAGCCGATTGTATACTCAGCAATCCACTTGCCGTTGGTATCTTTATACACGGTTCCATCGCCATGGCCCCGTGTCTTGGCTGACCGCTCCCGGACCTGCTTGGCACCGCAGTAATTACAGAATTTTGAATCGTCCGGTATTTCTTGTTTGCATTTTTTACAGAGCATGGCTCACCTTCCTTTCGCTAATTAGCTAATTGGTTAATTTTTCCTTTTCTTCTTCAATATGCTTACGCATACTGTCACTTAATTTGTGAAAAGTGGTAGCAATTTTGGATATTTCTGCTTTGTACTCAACCAGTATATATACAGGAAGATCTTCGGCTTCACAACGCAGCAAATTGTCCCCGTTGGAATACCGTATTGCATAGTGAACAAGATAGTCTTCTTTTATGGAATCAATTGATTTTTCATATTCAGAAAGAAAAGAATATGTCATATAGTCAGGTTCATAGCGGTACCTTTTAAATGTCAATACCATGGAGTATTGCGAAATAACTTTTTTAGTGGCCTCCATACAATCTTCTTGGAATTGGAGAGCCATTTTATGAAGCTGCATCTCTGCAAAATGCAAGCATTCTTTTCTGCGTTTCTTGTCTTGACTTTCGTTATAGATTTTTATGAATAGGATGCTCAAAGGGATTGCAAATGCTCCTGCTATTAAACTAATGATAAAATAAGGCATGCCGGACTCCTTTGAAATATCCGTTTTATTGGACTGAATTTTTATTACTCTTTAATCGAACATTAGTTCGTATACAATCGTGACACGAAAGGAGTATGTGGTATGAGTACATATGAGATGGAATTGGTTAGGATGATTCGTGAACACGATGAACCTGAGAAAGCCTTGGTGATTGCCGTGGAGGTGATCACAGATTTCTTAAAGCAGCACCCGGAATACAACGAACAGGAGAAGCACCCTTGAATTTTGCGAACAAATGAATTATAATGGATATATGCCTTAAGAAAGGAATGGTATAATGGAGCAGCAGAAACTTCTACATCCGTCTGTGGATGTGCTTCGTGTGGACGGGACTGACAAGGAAGCGCTTGAATTTGCCATGGTGCTCTTACACGATCTTGGCTGGCTTACACAGCAGTGTGGCGTTGAGCATGCACTTGAGCGAATAAAATCGTGGCATGATCATTTCCCGGAACTGTTTATACGGGGGTGTGCGCACGGGGCAGCTGTCCTGCACAAGACTCTTGGTCGAACAGTTGAAGAGCCTTAGCTTTGCAGAGATCATCACACTCCGGGCATTTGTGGTAACTGCCGTCGCAGCCGTTGAAAGCGGCGGCATCATTCAGAACGTGCACATACACATATTCAGGTCGATTGCTTAGGAGGCAGTTGACCTGATACTTCTTTACTCCTGATTCCATTTTTCTTTCTCCCTTTATTATTGATTCTTTGAAGTCCCGTTAATGGATAGACAAAGATTGGTGATAATCACGCTTGATTAAAATTATTTTTTCTGTATAACGCGTATAAAAGAAAAGATGGCGAAATAACTTTTATTACCATGAAAATAATATCATACCATTTTGCGTTATCTGTTTCTGTAATGTATTGCGAATATGCGTGTTTATTTAGTAGTGTTACAATCCACTCGTTGTTATCTTTGTCATAGCAAAAATTTGCTTCATTTATCTCAAAAGGTTCATACATTTCGAATTCTATATTGCTTCCATTAGCAAAATAGGCATTCTCAATATAGTAGTGCGTATAAGTTTTTGATTTATTATCAGAAATCTCTACGGTTTCTTTCTCGATATTAACTTTCGCCGGCAAAGTATATTTCTTCCCGTTTGAAGAAACGGCCTCAATAAAAAAACAGTATGTTCCTTCTGGCTTAATGCGTAAATTGTGTATTCCTAAAATTTGATGTAGTGGATAGCAAGTGATGATTATACAAATTAAAGAAATTATTAATAGTACTTTTGTTTTCTCTCCAACGAAAGTCAAAGTGTCATATTGCAAATCAGTTAACCATTTTGAAAAAACAAAGGATTTCTTCCGAATTTGAATAATCGCCTTATAAATGTAATATACACATGTGATAACACATAATGTGACAGCAATTCCGGATACATAATCACAAATCCTGTAAATAACCATTTTGAGTTAGACACCCCCGCGTCACAAAAATCATATATTGGCGATTGCAGTTTCAATCATTTTTAAGACCAGTTCCTGCCGATCTGCAGGAACCTTTCTAAATAGATCAATCAATTTCTTCTCGCCCTCGGTGAGCTCCGGCTCGCTGGGGGTATTTTTTTTCATTCTTGATAACAAATATTCTTCGTCTTCTGTAAATTCTTCATCATCACGAGGAATAAAATTACTTGGAATTAGGCTAAGAGCATCACAAATTTTGTACAGCATTTCTTTTTCAAGTGCAATTTGTGCACTCTCTAAACTAACCACAATGGACTCGTCAATACCGAGCATATCCGCGAATTTTTTTTGGGTTAGGTTTGCTTCTGTTCGATGATACTGAATATTATGCGCGATAGTTTTACTGATCTTGGTTCCTATTGTCAAACGAGATCGTGTGGGAACATCATATCCCATAAGCCATGTTTCGCTTACGCCTAAAGCAAGGCTCAAAATCAAAAGCTTATCTTGCCCCGGGTCTACTTTTCCACTAACATACTGGCTCAGATCATTCTTGCCAAGTTTTACCTTATGCTTTTCACAGAACGGCTTGGCTGCCTCCAAAATATCTACTTGACGCAAGCCGCGGTTTTTCATGATCTGTTTGAGCCGATCACTTGTGTTGCACACTTTCATTTAGCTCACCTCCTGTGAGGAGTATAGCACACATTGAATAAAAGTTCAATAGCAAGCAGTAAAAAGTTCAAAAATTTTGAATTTAATGTTGACAAGTGTTTTGTTCTGTGCTATGATACGCATAGTTCAAAGGGGTTGAACCAAAAGAAAGGAGGTGAGGAGAATGCCTTACAACTATTCCAAACTGTTGGGTAGGATTGTTGAGAAAGTCGGCACCCAGTACAAATTTGCTGAACTCATGGAGACTTCTGAGCGCACTATCTCCATGAAATTGAATGGGAAGATTGGCTGGAAGCAGGCGGAGATTGCAAAATCCTGCGACGTTCTGGACATCCCCGATGAGGATATCCCTCTTTATTTTTTTGCAGCAGAAGTTCAAAGCAATTGAACTATAACCAAGTATTGAACGGACATGAATCACCAAAATCGGCAGAAAGTAAAGTTCGGAATGCTTTAGCTAATTTGATTTCCAGAAAAACTACACAGTGAAAGGGAGAAAAAATGAACGAAATTCAAGTTTTTAACAATCAATCCCACACAGAAGGAGGTTTCTCATGAAAGTTTTATATGACCGAGTAAGCGAAAGACTTCAAGAAATAGGCATGAGTTGGGGCCAATTAGAGGAGCTTGTAGAACAGAAAACAGGCCTTTTTGTTGGACTTGATTACATCAAAGGTAGGTTAAAGAAAAGAAAACGCATTCCGCGGAAATTGTTTCATGCGGTTGCAGAAATCATTGGAGAGGAGATTGTTTATGGCAAGAGAAAGTTTGACTGATATGCAGGTGGAACAGGAAATCGCAAAGCTGCAGGAATCGCATTATGTGAAGCTGGCCAACCGGGAACGAAGGGTCAGGGAGCGCCGCCGGATGTACCTGTACAGTCTGCGGCAGCTGGAGAAGAAAGGAAAGGCATTGGAGGAATCCGGGATCACTATGGAAGTGCTGAACGGTATGTGTGAGGAGGTTGTAGAGGATGACTTCTGAAAAAAGCAAAGAGCTGGAACGCATTGAAAAATTGGATAAAGAAATGCTGGTGCCTACGGATGTGGCGAAGTATTTAGGAGTCTGTGCGTACAGTATCAACATTGCGACACGGGATGGAAAAAATCCGTTTCCTTTTCCGGTTATCCGGGTGGGTACTCGTGTGAAAATCCCGAAGATACCATTTTTGAAAGCAATGAGAGGAGAAACATTATGAGCGAAATCAAAAGTGTACCGATGAGCAACTGGGAGTGGGACGGCATTGTGAACGATCCCAAACGGATGGAAACTGCGGATGCGCGTATTGCCCAGGAGAATCAGCGCAGAGCCCAGAAGGAAATGCTACTGTGCCAGTTCCACCAGAAGAACGAAGTGCGCAGAAAGAGCCGGGTAGAGGTTGAGGCCTGCCGGTACGCCTGCGGAGCATTGGCGGCCGGTGTAGTAGCCTACTATGTAGGGAACGGCGGTATTGACTGGCTGGCGTGGACTTTGGGTTCTGTAGCTGCGGTGCTTGCCCTAATTGCTGCGTATGGCTTCGGCAAGGTCTATGAAATGGGGCACAGATAAAAAAGCCGCCTCCGGGGGTAGGAGCCCGGAAGCAGCTAAGGAAAATTTGTACAGTGCTACTGTAGCACAGAAAAGGAGCAAAATCAATGACTGAAATTAAAATTAAGCGTCTGGAACTTGAAAATTTCAAGTGTCACAAGGCATTGAAGCTGGACTTCATGGGCGGTAATGCTTCCATCTACGGCGATAACGCCTCCGGTAAGACCAGTATTTACGACGCGCTAACATGGCTGCTGTTTGGTAAAGACAGTGCCGGCAACGGTGAGAAGAACATCGAGATCAAGCCGCTGGATGCAAACGGCGAGGTTAAGGACCATGACGCGCTGACGGCTGTGGAAGCGGTTCTGGATGTAAACGGTGAGGAAGTGAGCCTGCGCCGGACCTACAAGGAAGTATGGACCACCAAACGCGGCAGCTCTCAGGCTACCTATGACGGTAACACTTCTGAATACTATATCAGCGGTGTTCCCTGTAAGAGAAATGCTTTCCAAGACAAGGTCAATGAACTGGTAAGCGAAGATACCTTCCGTCTGCTGACTTCGGTAAGCCACTTTGCAAACGGTATCAGCTGGCAGGAGCGCCGGGCGGTACTGTTCAAAGTAGCCGGGGTGATGGAGGATAGCGCCATCTTGGCAACCAATGAGCAGTTTGCGCCTCTGGTAGAGAGCATGGGCAAGCTGAGCTTAGAGGACTACAAAAAGAAGCTGCTTGCTGAAAAGCGGAAATTTGACGGTGCAAAGACAGAGGTTCCCGCCCGGATCAGCGAATGTCAGAAAACCATTGAGACCATCGAAGGTTTGGACTTTGCAGGCGCCAAGGCGCAGGTGGAAGCGCTGCAGGCTACCATGAATGGATTATCTGAGCAGATCGTGGCAATTGAGCATGACAGTGCTGCGGACCAGAAGCGCATGGATATCCAAAAGGCAGAGCTGGAATTGTCCCGGCTGGATATGGAGAACAAGGCATACCGGGACAGCCAAATCGCCGGGAATGGGAATGTACATAGCCTGAACATTCGTCTGACTTCCCTGCAGACCCAGCTAAACAATAAAAAGCGTTCTGTCGAAAGTGAGAGTACCTATATCAGCTCTTTGGATCAGCAGATAGCGGATGCCAGAAAGCGCTGGTTTGCCATTAACAACGAAGCTTTCTCCGGTGGTACCTGCGCCACCTGCGGTCAGACCCTCCCGGCAGAGAAGCTGCAGCAGGCTATGGCAGCCTTTGAGACACAGAAAAAGAACCGCCTGCAGGAAATTGAGAAGACCGCCAATGCCAACAAAGCAGCCAAGGCACAGGCTGAGGACCGTTTTAACAGTGGCATTGCAGAAGTGACCCAGTTGGAGGCAGACATTACTGATATCCGTGGACAGATCGCAACTGCGGAGGCTGCCAAGGTGGAACCCAATGACATGGAGCATTATGCAGAAAATGCACGTTCTCTTCAGGAGAGAATTCTGAAACTTTCCAGGGAGTTGGCAGATATGACCACAAAATCCGGGGAAGTGCTTAAGAAACTGCGGGATGAAAAAATGGAGATTCAAAAGGCTATGCACGATCAGCAGGCCATTGTGAGCAAGGAAAGCTTGCTGGAATACTCCCGTCAGAGGGTGGAGCAGCTGCGTGAGGACGCGAAAACGGCAGCAGCAGCACTGGAAGCCATTGAAAGAATGCTATTCCTGATGGACGAGTACAGCCGGTACAAGACCCGATTTGTGGAAGACAGCATTAACGGATTGTTCCGGATTGCCCGCTTCCGTCTGTTCCGTGAGCAGGCCAACGGCGGTGTGGAGGACCGGTGCGATGTGGTTTATGACGGTGTTCCCTATATCAGCGTCAACAACGGCATGAAGATCAACCTGGGCATTGACATTATCAACACCCTGTCCATGGCCTACGGTGTGCGGGTACCGCTGTTCGTGGACAATGCGGAGAGTGTGACGAAGCTGGAAACCTGCGGCAGCCAGATCATTCGACTGGTTGTATCTGAAAATGATAAGGAGCTGAGAGTGAATTATGAAAATTCGTAATAATGTAAAACCTACTTTACCTCCGATACCCGGCGGTACCTATTTGGCAATTTGCGTATATTCCATCGGTATTGGTGAGCAGCTGTGTGAGTATGAGGGGAAATCCAAAAACTACTACAATCAGGTAATGCTTGGATTTGAAATCTGCGGACAGACTGTAGAGATTGACGGAAAGCAGGAACCGCGCGTACTTGGTAAGACATTTAACGCAACAAAGGGTAAAAAATCCGGCTTGCGAAAGTTTATCGGTGCATGGGAAGCAAAAGAACTGTCAGACGATGAATATTTGGACAAGGATACCAATGATTATGTTGGAAAAGCTGCTTTTTTGACTGTCGTTCTGAACGAGACCGGCGAATACTCCAACATTGACGGAATTGCACCGCTTCCGATAGGACTTCCCATTGATGTTCCGCAGCCTTTAAGCAAACTGATTCGCTTTGACACAGATAATTGGGATGATACAGAGTTTGAGGCCCTTCCCGACTGGGCAAAAGAGAGGATCAAGAAAAGCACCCAGTATCAGAAGGAACATCTTCCGGTGGAGACAGTGGCCGTACAGGGAGTGCAGCAATCGCCCGCTGCGGTTCAAATGCCCCAGAATATTCCCGGGGTCAACTTTCAGGCGATTATGCAGCAGATGGCAGCACAGGCGCAGGCAGCACCGGTACAGCAGTTTACTCAGAGTGTTCCTATTAACAATACGGTCGGAGGGGAGTGTCCGATATGAAATTTGAAGCTTTGGCCTCTTCCTCTGCAGGAAATGCCTACATAGTAAGTGACAATGATACCCGCATTCTTTTAGAGTGCGGTGTATCCCACAAAAAACTGCAAAAATTATCTGGTTTTAGCCTGAATGAGTTTCAAGCTTGCCTTGTGAGCCATGAACACAAAGACCACGCTAAGAGTGTGGTTGAGCTTATCAGCCGGGGAATGCCGGTGTATATGAGCCTTGGAACAGCAGAGGCATTGTGGGATGAAACGGATAACTCAGCAACCATGGATGCGGTGCAGCTGATCGGGCATTTTGGGCAGTTTAACATTGGAAGCTTTGATATTGTACCGTTTACCACCTTCCATGACGCTGCGGAGCCATTAGGATTCTTAATTAAATCCAGGGTCGATGGTGATGTGCTTGCCTTTGCCACGGACACTGTAAATCTGAGGTACCGTTTCCCCGGGATGAACATTTTAGCTATCGAAGCCAACTATGACAAGGCTATTTTGGAACGCTGCGAGAAGATGCCGGAAAAGGTTCGCTACCGTATTACCAATTCCCACATGGAGATTGATACCCTGTGCGATTATTTGCGCAGTTTGGATTTATCCCAGTGCCGGGAGATCCACCTGCTGCATTTATCGGACGCCACAAGCCATGAGGGACACTTTATAAACAAGGTTGCAAGGGCAGTGCCAAAGGGAATTACAATCACTGCCAGCAGGAAGTAAGGAGTGTGACGGCATGGCAAGACCCGGAATTATGGTCTATTTTGATATGATGGGGCCTCTCAATAAGTTGCCGGATGCGGACAAAGGACGATTATTCTGGGCAATGCTGGAGTATGGCAAAAGCGGGATTGTGCCGGAGTTTGACGGGTTGGCGCTGGCATTGGCTTGGGAATTTGTAAAACCCAAGATTGACAAGGATGAAGCAGAATATAACTTGTCTGTTCTCAGGCGGCAATATGCTACTGTTTGCCGGGAACGTAAGAAAAAAGGTGAACCGGAGATAACCTTTGATGAATGGATGAAGACTAATTGCAACGGTGATTATCAAAGTGTATCAATGATAACCAATGATAACCAATGGTATCCAACTACATCTACAACCACAACCCCATCCACAACTACATCTACAACCACAGCTACAGCTGCAGCTGCAAACACATCTACAACGGAACCGGATATTGCGGCGGCAACGGCTATTGAGAATGAAGTTAAATTTTTGGGTGGAGAGCTGGGCAAGGGTGTGGTGCTGCTTTCTAATGAACAGATAGGGAATCTTCTGGATACGATGGGTGTGGATGCCTTTGACTACTATGTGGACAAGCTATCCAGCTTCATTATCAAGAATGGTGCAAAGGTGAAGAACCATTATGAGACCATTTTGAAGTGGTGGCAGGAAGATGCGACAATCCGCGGACAAAACTAAAGGAGGTTATGCACATGTGCCCAAGCGGATCTTTTAAGCAGGTTTATGTGCAGTGCCCCTTCTATAAATACGATGATGGGAGGAGGCATATCACCTGCGAGGGACCTATAGACAAGAGTAGTATTACACTGAACTATCTGATAAGAAGAGACTTTAACAAGCAGCTGGAGGTGTTCTGCTGTGAGCACTACAAAAAGTGTGAGATATACAGGACGCTGATGGAAAAATATGACGAGGAGGAATGTTAAATGGCAAAACAAACTGACTTGATTCTTATGCACATGAAGAAGTATGGCTCTATTACAGCTAAGGAGGCAGAAAATGAGTATGGTTGTATGCGACTGGCATCCAGGATTAGTGACCTCCGCAGACAGGGAGTGGCAATAGAGAGTGAAATCGTGACCGGTAAGAACAGGCGCGGCGATACCACGCATTATGCAAGATATTCTTTAGCGGAGGTAGCGGAATGAATATATTGGTTGCTTGCGAGGAAAGCCAAAGAGTTTGCACCGCTTTCCGTGAAAAAGGACACAATGCGTTTTCGTGCGATATTCTCCCGTGCAGCGGTGGGCATCCTGAATGGCATATACAAACAGATGTGTTGTCGATCTTGAACCCTACAACGCACTATGAGCAAGGCTATGACGAATATTGGAACGGAATTTGTTTTTACACGGGAACCGCATTTCACAGAATTAAGGGCAAATGGGATTTGATTATTGCACACCCACCTTGCACCTATTTGACACTTGCCGGAAACAAGTGGTTTAAGCCTGAATTTGCAGACCGTTTCCCTGATCGCCAAAAGCAACGAAAGGAAGCCGTTGATTTCTTTATGGCTATTGCAAACGCTGACTGTGACAAAATTGCCATTGAAAACCCCGTTGGAGTTATGTCAAGCCAATGGCGAAAGCCTGACCAGTACATCGAGCCGTATATGTTTGGCGATCCCGAAAAGAAAAAGACAGGTTTGTGGCTCAAAGGTTTGCCGTTATTGAAACCTACAAACATTGTTGAACCCGTGATTATTCATTGTAAATCAGGTATAAACGAACCGAGATGGCATATAGAAACTATGCACTTGCCGAAAGAAGAAAGAAGACGTGTGCGGTCACAGACCTTTATCGGCATCGCAAAAGCAATGGCAGAACAATGGGGTGGAAAGACGGTGGATACGGAATGAATATGGATGATGTTATTGAGATCAAGAAGGCAGATCCGGACAGCCAGTGGAGGCTGAGGCCCTGTAAGTGCAAGAGCGATAATGTTGCCTATGTACATTACAACGGGCGAGGCGGTGCTGCTTGGCGCGTGAAGTGCTTTGACTGCGGGCATACCGTGGATAAGGGGAACAAGGTCCGGCATGACGCGCAGGTGAATTGGAATAAGGGGAACGGATCATAAGCAAACCGAAAATGTATGGCATGAAAACCGGGTATGTTCCCAATGCCAAGGCGGATATGCGGCACCATAAGAAGGTGTATCAGCGGCAGCGGGAGAAAACTTCCCGGGATAATGATGAAACTGTGATTGCCGAAAGGCTGGCGAAGAAGGAGGGAAAGGGATGAAAGCGGTACTGATCAGCATTCATCCGTCACACACCACAAATATTTTCAACGGAATAAAGAGCATTGAGTGGCGACTAAAACCTATTCCAACGATCAAGCATTGTGTCTATGAAACCAAAAATGGCGGCGGCGCGGGAAAGGTTATTGGCGAATATAAGGTATGGAGAGTTCGCAAATATGAGAATGTTTCTTGGATACCAGAGGGTTACATTACCGCTGGGTGTGTTCCGTATGAATTTTTAGAGCAATACGCAAAAGGAAAGCCGTTGTATGCTCACTTTATCTTTGATGCAAAGAGATATGATAAACCGAAAGAATTGAGCGAGTTTGTAATGGTTAATAGTCAACACTATTGCCACCTGCAAAGACCGCCCCAAAGCTGGTGCTATGTGGAGGAATAGAACGATGGGAATTAAGTGCTGTTTGGGGTGTGTGCCGCCGAAACGCCACGAGGCTTGCTGGGGGCACTGTCCGGACTTTGCTGCCGAGAAAGCACAAGAGGCAGAGAAGAAGGCAGCAGACGATATGCGGCGAAAGGTCAATAATTCTATCTATCAGCAGAGATCCGACAAGGTAGCAAAGGCCCTGCGCAGACATGGGAGGAAATGATGGTTGATACTGTAATATGGTGCATCCTCAGTTTTCTATTCGGCTTGCTTATAGGTATGGGGATATGTGCGTGTTGGCTGATTAGGCAGATGGTGAAGAATGGGAGGAAATAAGATGGCTAAGAAAACATACTGGTATTGCGATAGATGCGGTAAAGAGTTCAAACGGGATGGATTTACGAATAGTGTAAAGACCCCAAGGAAGGTATTTTCTTTACTCTATGATGGTCTTAGATGTTTCTCGGAAATAGAGCGTGAGTTGTGCGATGACTGTCACAAAGACTTTCTGCTGTTCATGGGTGGGAGGAAGATAGAAGATGGCAAATGAAAAGCGGTTGATTGATGCCAATGCGTTGATTTTCCATCTTGGAGAAGAACCTATGGTTTGGAGCGATGGCGAAGCTGAAATCCAAGAGAGAAACGATTGGCGGAGATTCAAAGCCTGTGTAGAAGCACAAGACACCGTGAATGCCGTGGAAGTGATACACGCGATGTGGGAAGAAGTCGGTGTGGCAGACTACAAATGTTCAAGGTGTGGTTTTAGGTTTACATCGGCTGACCCTATATCGATGTTCCGGTATTGCCGTTGCGGTGCAAAGATGGATGGAGAAAGGAAAGACAATGGATGATTTGATTAGACGAAAGGCGTTGATAGCTGACCTTCGAACAGCCAAGGGTTTAGGAGCGATTGTTGCTGAAACTCTTGTGCGATTTGTAAAAAAGCAACCTACCGTGGATGCCTATACCGAAGAACAAGTGGCAAGCATTATTCAGCAAGCAGACAAGATGGAAGCGGAAGAACGAGAACTGAGAAAACAAGTTGCATGGCTGAAAAGCTGTCTAAACTGCAAAATCCGCAAAGAGTGCCAACGGCATTGCGGAAAAGTGGTGCATGACTGTGACCATTGGGAATACGGAGCTTCTTCCGTGGATGCCGTGGAAGTGGTGCATGGGCGGTGGGTGATGAAAGAAACCATGATAAGAAGTCCGTTTGCAAAGAATTACTATTGTTCCGAATGCCAAACAGAGGGTTCACCACAGTGGAAACGATGCCCGGTATGCGAAGCAAAGATGGACGGAGAAAGGAAAGAAAATGAAGAAACAAATGAAGAAAGAAATGCGGTTGGTTGATGTTTCTGTGGCTTGCCTGCGTGACAATTAAATTGGTGGGTCTGTTTAAGAGTTAGGAGGATAGAAGATGAAGATAAGAGTGGAAGATGTTGAAGAATGGGGAACAAGATTTGATTTTCCCGAAAACGCAAAAATTGAATTTGACGGATATAGTGTAGGAATTAAAGATCAAATAGCCGTGAAAATGGCTGAACAGTACGATGATTTAATTGCGTCGCAGATTGCTATGGAAGCAAGAGCAGAGGGAATTTCCGACTTGACCGTTCTTAACAAGTGGGCAATTCTGAACGCAATCAAAAAGCAAATTCCTCAAAAGCTGGTAGATTTGGCAAAAAACGAATTGTATGGAAACTGCCCTGTTTGCGGAAAAGTGGTGCATATCGGAGAAAAATACTGCGATCAATGCGGACAGGCTTTAGATTGGGAGGAAGACAATAATAACACAAGAGAAAAGCTGATTGAGTTGTTGGAACAATCACTTAACTATGACAGAACTGGTCGTGAAATGCGGTTTACTGGCGGTGATGTTACTCCCTGCCTTATTGCCAATGGCGTTACCATTGCAACCGACAATAATGTCGGTCACAAGACCAACGCAGACCGCATCCGGGCAATGAGTGATGAGGAATTGGCGGACTGGCTTGCAAGAACGCAGATTGCCAATGTTGCAGAAGCCTTAAAAATCGCAAAGATTCCATACGAACAAGAAGATGGATTGAAAGACGAAGTGGCAAAGGAATGCTTGGAATGGCTCAAACAGCCTGCGGAGGTAGACAACAAACATAAGCACTTCCCCAAAGGGGATTGCAAATAAAACAAAGGAGGACATTATGGAAAACGATGCAAGAAGCAGTCTTTTGCAGATGGCAAAGGGCGCAATCCAGGAGCGGGTCGATTATGAGGTTACCCGAGTAGTTGACAACCTTCTGGACATGAACACGGAGGCAAAGGCAAAGCGTAAGGTTACACTTAACATTGTAATGACCACCGATGATGATCGGAGAGTGGTTAAGGTGGAAGCCTCTGCAAAATCCACGCTGGCGCCTGTCACCCCCATTGGCACATCCCTTGTGATCACTGCCGATAAAAACGGTGAAATGATGTTAGCGGAGATCATTCCCCAGGTTCCCGGCCAGATCAGTATGACCGGTGAGGAACAGGAAGCACCCAAGATTCTGAAAATCGCAGCACAAAACTAAGGAGGAAATATTATGTTAAAAGAAGCTATCAAAGAAATTGAGCGGATGGCCGCTCCCACTACCGTTGAAGTTGACGGTTCCGTATATTCCAATCAGGAACTGGTATTTGTTCAGGATAAAAAGCCTATGCCCAAGTGCATTGAGCTGAACGGCCTTGACAGTGTGTGTAAGATGGTCCGCAATGAGGCTGATCATGTGGGCCTGCAGATCTTCATCCAGGTAAAGGACTACAGAAATGTTTCTGTGTTTACCTCTCTGGACAGTGATGAGGACCGTCTGTATCTGTACAAATGTGCAGCTGACACGCCTGTTGTGACCACGGACAGATTCATGGACTATGAAAAGGCAGTCATTGAGCTGCGCAGCCTCTACATCCCCAACGAGGGAACGGAATATCTGCTGCAGCTGCTTTCCAGTATCAGCAATGAAAGCAAGGTGACTTCATCCGACAATGGTGTGACCCAGAGGATCGAGGCCACGAACGGCATTGCCCTGAGTTCCATGGTGACGGTAAAACCCAGAGTGACACTGCAGCCTTTCCGGACGTTTATTGAGGTCGCGCAGCCTGCAAGTGAATTCCTTCTCCGGATCAATGAGCGCGGGGAGATCGGATTCTATCAGGCTGACGGCGGCGTGTGGAAGTTGGAAGCTACCCGGTATGTGGCTGGATACTTTGAGGAAAAGCTGCAGGATCTGATTGATAACGGGACGGTAGTTGTGATTCGTTAAACCGTGACAGATTGTCACAGATTATACTTAGGAGGAAAATTATTATGCAAAAGTACATTGGAACCAAGATGATCCAGGCGGAGCCTGCGTACCGCTACTGGATGGAGGATGGCGAAAAGGTTATCGTTGCTCATGACGATGAAAATCCCAAGAAGGTGAATGATGCAATTGCTTGCGACGATGGATACAAGGTTGTGTATCCCGACGGCTATGTGAGCTGGTCTCCCAAGGAAGTCTTTGAGGAAGCATACCGCCTGACTGATGGCATGAGCTTTGGTTTGGCTATCGAAGCAGCCAAGCGTGGTGAGCGTATTGCCCGGAAGGGATGGAATGGCAAAAATCAGTATGTGGAACTGGCCTGCTGCATTTCCTATGTGAACAGGGAACAGCTGATCGTGAATGTGGATCACAAGAACATCGGCAACAAAGCACTGGCCTTTGTGGGTACAAGCGGTGTTCAGATGGGGTGGCTTGCTTCTCAGGCTGACATGCTGGCTGATGACTGGTGCATTGTGGAGTAATCTTATCAATTAAGGGGAGGCTGCGGCCTCCTCTTTTTTTATCTCAACTTTACCACAACTTCACCACAACTGCGCAAGGATAGAGAAACAGCAGCGGTTTTTGGTACGATATCCCCAGAAAAAGCATGAGGAGGGAGGCTTATGGCAGACTGGCAGGCTATTAAAACAGAATACATCACCACAGATACCAGCTACCGTAAGTTGGCCCAGAAGTATGGTGTCGGATACTCCGTCATTGGAGAGAGGGCAAGGCTTGAAGGATGGGTGGAACAGAGAGAACAGTTCCGTAACAAAACCATAACAAAAGCTGTTGATAAGATGAGCAGTAAAAAGGCTGATAAGATGGCCCGTATTGATGATCTGGCAGATAAGCTGTTGGAGAAGTTGGAACAGGCCATCACTGAATTGGATAGGCATATTATTACTCATAAAAACAAAACTGAAACTTCTGATGGTGAAATAACCACTGAATATAAGGAAGCTGTTGAGGGCGGAATTGTTGACCGGCAAGGACTTAAGCAGATAGCCTCTGCCCTTAAGGATATCAAAGAAGTTAAGATGCTGAAGTCCGAACTGGATCGCCAGGAGCAGGAGGCCCGGATCGATAAGCTGCGGAAGGAAGCTGCGGTCGAGAAGGCAGACAACGAAATTAAGGTCACCATCGTAGGGGATCTTGATGAATACAGCAAGTAAACAGGAGGAAAACGATATGAGCAAACAGGTTAAGATACCCGAGACCATGAATCCCTTTGTGGTCCATGTCAACAACAGAAAGTATGTATATCCAGCCGGCACCATGCAGGAGGTCCCCGATGAGGTGGCTACCATCATCGAGAACCACGAAAACGCCACCGTGGAACCCATCGAGGAGGGCGGTGGCATCGTTCACCCTGATTGGAACCAGAACAACCCCTCTGCTCCCGACTATGTGAAGAACAGACCGTTCTGGACTGGCGACCCTGTGGAAAGTGTTCTGTTTGATGGTACTTTTGGCAGCTTTGAAGCAGAATTACCTATTGAGATTGCGTTGACCGCAGGACAGGAATATACCGTCACCCTTGATGGTGTCGAATATGTCTTGACTGCACGGGAACTTGATGGTGTTACTTGTGTCGGCAGTGAATCCCTGTTTTGGGGAAATGAATATGTTGGCACCGAACCACCCTTTGTGTTAGCCGGCTCATGGATTACTACGGTAAATGAGGGCGAACAACACACCTTGAAAATTATTGGTGATGTTGTAACCATACACAAGTTGGATGCCAAGTATCTGCCCTATGATGTTTCCAGAGCATTGCCTACATTCACAACATATATAGATGACAATGACCAGTTAAAGCTTGGCGAGAACAACCCGTTTGATACGCAAACTGGTATCCCCATGACGGTTGAAAGGTTTAATGAATTACTTGGTGGGGCTCTCGAATTTAGAGCATATATTGATGGTTCGTACTGGTGTACTTTATCCCATAATCATGCAAACGGCTATACTGGTGAAGCAATGACAACAGACATGAACATTCATGCTTCTGATTGTGCTGTTTTTATCAACATGGTGCATATCGAAGCAGACACTTTGGTTGTCAAAACTGGATATGCCGAGATAGCGGGAACTGTAAACTAAACCAAATAAAGCACCATCCTCCGGGGTGGTGCTTCCTAAAAAGGAGTGGATATAGATGCCTACACTGAGAATAGACCCTCCTTCTGATAAGCAAATACTGTTTTTGACAGCTGATACTATGCACGTTGGCTTTGGTGGGGCCAGAGGTGGTGGCAAGAGCTGGAGTGTGAGAACCAAGGCAAAGCTGCTTGCTTTGTATTATGGGCGGCCTGATGCCAACAGTGACGGCATTAAGATACTGATCGTGCGCCGGACATTCCCGGAGCTGGTGAATAACCATATTAATTTCCTGCAGACTGAGCTGAATGGCATTGCAAAGTACAACAAAACAGAGAAGGTATTCACATTCCCCAATGGTGCCACCATAAAATTTGGCTACTGCAACAATGACAAGGACCTTCTGCAATATCAGGGTGCAGAATTTGACATCATTTTTCTGGATGAGGCTACTCAGCTGCAGGAGATGTGGATCAAGAAGATTATTGTCTGTGTGCGTGGTGTTAATGGCTTCCCAAAGAGAGTTTATTACACCTGTAACCCTGGCGGCGCAAGTCACGGTTATTTTAAAAGGCTATTTATTGATAAGTCATATGAGGATGGAGAGCACCCGGAGGATTATACCTTTATACAATCCCTTGTTACAGATAATAAGGCCCTGATGGCCAGCCAGCCGGACTACATAAAGCAATTGGAGGCCCTGCCGCCTAAGCTGAAAGAGGCGTGGCTATATGGCAGGTGGGATATCTTTGAGGGACAGTTCTTTGAGGATTTCCGGACAACACCGGACATTGAAAGGTGCACTGCGGCAGGCATTACCCCTGAGGAAGCAGCAGCACAGCACCGGTGGACGCATGTGATTGAACCCTTTGACCTGAATGTGGGGGAAAAGCGTGGCTGGAATATCATGCGCAGCTATGACTTTGGATACAATAAGCCTTTTTCCCTTGGCTATTGGGCGGTGGATTATGATGGAGTGCTTTACAGGATCATGGAAATGTATGGCTGCACCCAGACACCGGATGAGGGCGTGAAGTGGTCTCCGGATGAGCAGTTCCGGCGTATCAGTGAGTTTGAACGGCAGCACCCATGGCTAAAGGGGCGGAAGATCGTGGACAGCGTGGCAGACCCGGCCATTTGGGACCAGAGCAGAGGCGAAAGCATTGCAGAGACGGCGGCAAGGTATGGCATTTACTTTACGCCCGGGGACAATAACCGGATTCCCGGATGGATGCAGGTCCATTACCGGCTGCAATTTGATGAGAACGGGTATTCCCGGATGTATGTATTCAATAACTGCAAGGCATTTATCAGAACAATGCCGCTGATGATGTACTCAGAGACCCACCCAGAGGACCTGGACACAAAGTTAGAGGATCACTGCCCGGATGAAGTGCGGTATATGTGCATGTCACGGCCTATATCGCCTATTGTACCGGTGGAGCCTAAGACCATTGTATCTGACCCGCTGAATCAATTCACGGACACACAGCGCACAAGGCGCTTTATTTGATAGGAGTGCTGCAGAGCGCAGCGAATTTTGTAATAAACGATTGCCGGGGGCAATCGCACAATAGGAGGAATACCAATATGGATGAGATCAAAACCAAGGAAACGGCAACACCGGAGGCCATGCGCACAGAGGGTGTACAGCCTATTGGTACAGAGCAGCTGAAAAAGTTCATGCAGGTACTGGAAAAGTACAAAGCAGGCAAGGCCCAGACAGAAAGCAGGATTTTAGCCTCTGAAAACTGGTGGAAGCTGCGCAACACCACAGAAGAACAGAAGGTGACCAACATTGGCGCTGACGGAGGCTTTACGGCTACATCCGGCTGGCTGCACAATGTAATCGTCAGTAAGCACGCAGACGCTATGAAGGCATACCCAGAGCCGAATATCCTTCCAAGAGAGGAAGCGGACAAGGGAGAGGCCCAGAAACTTTCTGCTATTGTGCCCTGTGTGCTGGAACAGAATGCGTTTGAGGCGGTCTACTCCGACAACTCGTGGCAGAAGTTAAAGACCGGTACTGGCGTTTACAAGGTGGTTTGGGACAAGGGCAAGCTTCACGGTCTTGGGGATATCTCTGTGGAGCGCGTGAATCTCTTAAATATCTACTGGGAGCCGGGTGTGACGGACATTCAGCGCAGCCGGTATCTGTTCCATACAGAGCTTTGCGACAAGGATGTATTGGAACAGCGCTATCCCCAGCTGGAAGGCAAACTTAAGGGCAAATCCTTTATGAGTACCAAGTTCCTGTATGATGATCATGTGGACACGGGAAACAAGCACACGGTTGTTGAGGTGTACTACCACAAGTTTGTAGAGGGCAGGAACAAACTGCACTACTGTAAATTTGTTGGGGATCAGGTGTTGTATGCTACGGAGAACGATACACAGAGACCTACAAGGGAAGATTTTAATCCTGATACCGGAGATGTTACTGTAGTGACAACTGGACCATCCATGGCAGAAAGAGGTTTGTATGACCATTGCAAGTATCCGTATGTGTTCGATGCGCTTTATCCAATTGAGGGTAGCCCTTGTGGCTATGGCTATGTGGACATTTGCCGCAACCCACAGACGGTGATTGACCTGCTGAACACCAGCTTTGTAAAAAATGCCATGGTTGGTGCAGTTCCCCGCTATTTCCGCAGACAGGACGGTGGTGTGAATGCAGAGCAGTTCCTGGATCTGAGCCAGCCTCTGGTGGATGTGACAGGCAACATTGACGAAAACGCCCTGAGAAAAATTGAACATAATACGCTGGACGGCAACTACATATCTGTTTTGGACAGAACAATTCAAGAACTGAGAGAGACCAGCGGCAACACGGAGACTTCCACCGGCAATATCAGCTCCGGTGTGACAGCTGCTTCAGCCATTGAAGCATTACAGGAGGCCAGCGAAAAGGGCAGCGATGACAGCACACAGACCTCCTACAGAGCCTATACGCAGATTGTGGACCTTTGCATTGAGCTGATCCGTCAGTTCTACAACCTGCCAAGACAGTTCCGCATTGTGGGCGAATATGGTATGCAGCAGTTTATCAGCTATGAAAACTCCGGTATCCAGCAGCAGAACCAAGGAAATGCGTTTGGTGTGGAATTGGGGTACCGTCTTCCTGTGTTTGATATCAAGGTATCTGCCCAGAAAAAGAATGTGTATACCAAAGTAAGCCAGAACGAACTGGCGCTGCAGTTCTTCCAGCTTGGATTCTTTAACCCGCAAATGACAGATCAAACGCTGATGTGTCTGGAAATGATGGACTTTGACGGGAAAGACAGCATTATGCAGAAGGTGGCCCAGATGGGTACCATGTATCAGAAGCTTTTACAGTACATGCAACTGGCGCTTACCTTGGCACAGGCAGCAGACCCCATGGCGGCTGAGCAGATAAGCATGGACATTATGCAGACCATGGGTGGGGCAGCTCCCATGGGTGGAGGCAATGCGCAGATGTTCCAGAGTGACCATATTGCCGGCATTGGCAAAAAGGAATCGGGAAATGTAGCAAATGCCAGAAGCCGCGCAGGGAAGCCTCTCAGCCGGATGGCGGCAAGGTGACAGCAAGGGAGGGTAAATGATGATAGAAGTGATTTATTATCGGAAGTTTAACCGGGTGACGGTTACAGGCCACGCAAAAAGTGCGGAAGCCGGTCATGATCTTGTGTGTGCCTCTGCTTCCATGCTGGCCTATACCCTTGCTGCAAATGTGGCGAAGATGGCAGAAAATGAACAGGTCAGAATGCCAATTATGCATTTGCAAGAGGGTGATACGGAAATAAGCTGCAATCCCCGCCATAATCTCAAAGCAACGGTGACACTTGTTTTTGATTCTTTGTGCGTTGGTTTTGAAATGCTGGCAAGCCGGTATCCTGAATTTATTTCTTATAAAATTAGGCCATAGTTCAGGGATAGAAAAAAGGCAAACCAAATGTGTATAGTTTAAGTAGGTTGTTTTCTTGTCACCTCCTTTATATGTCCGCTCTGCCGGGAGGCGGTAATATCCCGGCTTTCGCACGATGTCTTACTCAAGTGGAAAGAGGTCTGTTTGCTAAACAGATAGTCCCTGAAAAGGGAGCGTAGGTTCGAATCCTACAGGCATCGCCATATGGGCCTCGTCCACCCAGACGGACAGATTATATCGGAGGATTTACTCATGTTTAAAGATTTATGGCTGAATCTGCAGCTGTTTGCCGGTGAAGGTGCCGGTGATGGTGGTGGAGAGGGAGCCGCTACTGGTGAAAGCGCTGTTGATCCCGGACAGCAAAGGCTTTTGGAATTAGGTGTTCCGAAAGACAAAATCAGAAAAAACAGGGCGTATACGCCGAAAGCTACTGCAGCTGCTCCTGTCGAAGCTGGACAGGGACAGGCACAGGAGCAGCCGGCACAGCAGGCCGCCGCTGCTACAACAGGAACGGAAGACCAGAACACGGGAACCAATGCTCGTATGAGTTGGGATGAGATCATGGCAGACCCGGAGTACAACAGGCAGATGCAGGCTGTGGTTCAGTCTCGTTTGCGTAGTGCCAAGGGTGCAGAGGAAACGCTGGGCAAGCTTGCTCCGGCTTTGGAAGTGCTGGCAAGACAGCATGGCCAAGATCCTGCCAATATCAACTATGAAGAGCTGGCAAAGGCAATCAGCAATGATGAATCCTTTTATGAGGATAAAGCGCTGGAAATGGGCGTGGACGTTGCGACTGCCAGAAGGATTGATCAGGAGGAGCGGGACACTGCAAGACAGCAGCGCCAGCAACAGCAAACTCTTGAACAGCAGAAGTTTGAGCAGCACATTGTGAAGCTGGAACAGCAGGCAGAGGCTATGAAGAAGGTATTTCCTAACTTCGACCTGCGTACAGAGCTGCAGAACCCGATCTTTGCCAGAATGACTTCTCCCAATGTTGGTATCAGTGTGGAGGACGCCTATTATGCGGTACATCGCAAAGAGCTTCAGACGGCGGCCATGCAGGTGACAGCGCAGAAGACCGCGCAGAGCATCTCCAACGCGATTGCCTCCGGCAGCCGCAGACCTGATGAAAACGGCACCTCCGGACAGGCCCCTTCCGTGACTACATTCGATTATAGGAGCATGAGCCCTGAGCAGCGAAGTGCGCTCAAGGCCAGAATCCGCTCCGGGGAGAAAGTTTATCCCGGTCAAGTGTAACCCGGAATTTTCTCCCTCTGAATACATCACTTTTGGAAGGAGAAATTATTATGAAAAAGTTTTTTTATCAGTTTATGGCATTGAACCTGCAGCTGTTTGCTGACGCAGGTACTCTGGTCAACGCAACCGGCAACTATGTGAATGCCGGTACCGGCGCAACCACCGCGTTTGACGCTTCCAACAGCCTTTCCGGTGAGCTGAAGGTATTCTATGATACCGAGCTGCTGGAAAATGCCCGTGTGGAAATGTTCTATGCGCAGTTTGGTAAGAAGCAGAACCTGCCTGCAAACCGCGGTACTACCGTGGAATGGCGTAAATGGAACACCTTTGCAAAGGCTACCCAGCTGCAGGAAGGTGTAATTCCCACCGGTCAGAAGTTCGGTATGAGCTCCAAGACCGGCGCTATCAACCAGTATGGTACCTATGCTGCCATCACCGACAAGCTGGAACTGCGTGCCTATGATGATGTGATCTTGGGCGCTACTGAGGAAATGGGCGCTTCTGCCGCTGAGACCCAGGAGACCTTGATCCGTGACGCACTGCTGGTGAACACCAACGTGCTGTACTGCGACAACATCACAATTGCTACCGGCGCTTCTGCCGGCACTCCCACAACTCCGGCTGAAATGGAAGCTACTGCTACCGTCATGTGTATGCTGACCCCCGACGCTGTTGCCAAGGCTGTCACCATTATGAAGAAGAACCGCGTTCCTACCATCAATGGTAAGTATTACGCTGTGATTCATCCTTCTGTTGCCTATGACCTGCGCAAGAGCAAGGAATGGATTGAGGCCCACAAGTATGCGGCAACCTCTGAGATCTTCAACGGTGAAATCGGTGAGCTGCACGGCTGCCGCTTCATTGAGAACGTGTTCGCTCCGATTCTGGGCGACACCTACAAGAACAAGGCAGACGGAGTGACCTATGCTACATACTTCTTTGGTAAGGACGCATTTGGTATCATTGACCCCGAGGGCGGCGCACTGGAAATGATCGTGAAGGACAAGGGCCAGATCGGCGGTCCTCTGAACCAGTTCTCCACCATTGGTTACAAGTTTGAGACCAACGGCGCTACCATCCTGTACACCGAGCGTCTGCTGCGCGTAATGAGCTGTTCCAGCTTCAGCGCAACTGATGTCGTGAACTAAGCTGAATGGAGGGGCAAGGCTGTATGCCCTGCCCCTCTGTAATTTAAGGAGGAATTTTTATGGCTACCAACAATAACACACAGGCTCCGCAGGCACCTGCGACTACACAACAGGCTCCGCAGGCTGCGCCCAAGGATGATCGTGAGGACATCTTTGTTCCAAAGGGATATGCCAACGACGAGCCGAATCTGATGATTGCTGTCAACGGCGTAAACTATGTGCTTCCCAAGGGGAAAACTTCCAATGTTCCGAAACACATTGCTGAGGAATTCCGCAGATCCCAGAAAGCACAGGAGGCCCTTGACAAACGTGTAGACACGATGTTGGAATCATCCAAGTAATAAAAGGGGGGCTTCGCGGCTCCCCTTTTTTGGATAGGAGGGAATAAAATGACGATATATGATGCAATTACCCAATTTGACGCAAGGCAATTCAATACTTACACAGAGGGCGATAAAGTTCAGTGGTTGTCAAAATTGGACAGCATAGTAAAACGAAACATCATTGACACTCATGAGGGGAAAGACAACATTTCTTTCTCTGAATACAGCAGCAGCACGGATATTCAATCTACGCAGTTACTGGTTCCGCCACCTTATGACGAAATGTACTTTCGATGGTTGGAAGCACAGGTTTGTTACCACAACGGGGAATACGATAAATACAACAACGCCATTATTATGTTTAATACGGATTACGAAAGTTATTCCGCTTATTATAACCGGACACACAAGCCAGTTTCGCACGGAAGCCGGTTCCTGTTTTAAAGGAGGCGAAGTTTGTGCAATATCCAACACTATACTCAAAAAACGGCAGCAGTCAAGTAACAGATGTAATGAGTGGCTACAATCACAATTTGCGTATCGGTGACGGCGAGTTTTTTAATATGAGGAATATGACTTCGGACCTTTATCCGGTGCTATCTCCAAGAGGTCGGCGAGGCTTATATGCTACACCAGCCAGTCCACAAGGAATGATTGCAAAAGATCAGCTGTGTTATGTGGATGGAAGTGCATTTGTTATCGGACAAGATCGAATTGAGCTTGGACTTTCTGTAAATGCAGAAGATTGCCCAAAGCAAATGATTTCCATGGGTGCTTATGTGCTGATCATGCCGGATAAAAAGTGGGTAAATACCATTGCTCCGGATGAATACGGGGACATCGAAGCAACATTTACTTCTTCCGGCACAGTAACATTTACGCCATGCACAATTACAGGTGAAGCGCACAAAGAACCGACAGTATCACCAAGTGAGCCAAGCAACCCTTCCAATCTCGATTATTGGATTGACACTTCATCTACGCCACATGTGTTAAAGCAATACTCTGAGGCCACAGGAATGTGGTCAAGCATTGCAACTACCTATGTAAAGATTGCAGCATCTAACATTGGAAAACAGTTTGCACAGTATGACGGTGTTTCAATTTCCGGAGTGGAAAGTGCACAGTTAAAGGACCTAAACGCAGACACGGTTATTTGGGCAATAGAGGACGATTACATTATTGTTGTGGGGTTGCTGGATAAAGTTACAACACAGACAGCCACCCTCACCATCGCAAGACAAATGCCTTACATGGATCACTTAACAGAGTCAGGTAATCGGATTTGGGGTTGCCGGTATGGTGTAGCAAGAAACGGTGAAACAGTCAACGAAATTTACGCAAGTAAACTTGGTGATTTCAAAAACTGGAGTTGCTTTATGGGCGTGTCTTCAGACAGCTATAGAGCTTCCTGTGGTACAGACGGACCGTTTACCGGAGCTGTGACACACATGGGTTATCCCCTATTCTTCAAAGAAAACTGCTTTCACAAAGTTTACGGAAACTATCCGGCAAACTTTCAAATTCAAGACACGGCCTGCAGAGGCGTTCAAAAGGGATGCAGTAAGAGTCTTGCAATTGTCAACGAAGTGCTGCTATATAAGAGTCGATCCGGTGTCTGTGCCTTTGACGGATCACTTCCGGAAGAAATTTCTTTTGCGCTTGGTAACAGGCATTACTCAGATGCGGTAGCCGGTGCAATTGGAAATAAGTATTACATCAGCATGAAAGACACGGACGAAATGTGGAATGTATTTGTTTATGATACGGAAAAGAAAATGTGGCACCGTGAAGACGAACTTCACGCCAGCGAATTCTGCGCTTTCCAAAACGAATTATACTGCATAGATAGTGAAAGGAAAAACATTATTACCATGCTGGGAAGTGGCACAAAAGACACTTCTTTAGTTCCGTGGGAGGCTGAAACCGGCGAAATCGGAATTGCCTCGCCGGATATGAAGTATGTGTCCCGACTGGTGATTCGAATGTCTATGGAAAATGACGCAGAAGCAGATCTGTATGTACAGTATGACACAGACCAGCAATGGCTGCATGTTTGCAATGTTCGCGGAACCAGTCTCAGAAGTTTCTCTGTGCCAATAAGGCCCAGACGCTGCGACCACATGCGACTAAAACTAAAAGGAGCCGGTGCTTGCAAAATTTATTCCATCACAAAATTTATAACCCGGGGAAGTGATATATCATGACAGGTCGTTTTCGGTATCCAAACATTGGTGGAGGCTCTCCGTCTGAGCAATTGTCTGAATTAAAACGATTTGTGTGGAATTTGATTGACGAGCTTAACCATATGGAAGAAATGAAAACAGAAGCAAGCCCTGTTGAACAGATTTTGCAACAAGTCAATTCGGTGGACGCAATTAAAACAACATTAATAAAAAATTCTGCCTGGGTTGGCACCGAAAGTCCGTATAGTCAAAAACTTGGCATCGGAACGATTCCCGCCAACAGCCGAGTAGACATTTTCCCAAGCAAGCAGGTTATTGAAGAGTTATTTGCCAATGGTACTGTACTTACCACAGAAAACAGTAATGGTACCGTAACGGTATACGCAATTGGAAGAAAACCATTAAACGATATATCCGTGCAAGTGGTTATATCTAAAACAAAATCAGGAGGTTAAAAATGTCTTTGTATAGTCCTTATGAAAAAAAAGAAAAGAATCAGCAGGTTCAGCAAAACAGTCAAAATAAAGACAACAATTCCTCTGCGCCCAGTTCTATAAAAAATCAGGAACAAAATAACGTTCATCAGTTACAACCCTCCAACTTTACATATCAAACATACACTCCAAGCGTAACGGTGCAACAGGCGCAAGATCTTCTGCAGCAGCAGATGGAACAGAAACCCGGGCAGTACCAGTCTACATGGAAAGGGCAGCTGAATGATACCATTAACCAGATCCTAAATCGCAATAAGTTCTCCTATGATGTGAACGGGGATGCCCTGTATCAGCAGTATAAAGATCAGTATGTGCAGCAGGGCAAGCTTGCTATGATGGATACCATGGGCCAGGCAGCTGCACTGACAGGTGGGTATGGAAACACTTATGGGCAGTCTGTAGGACAGCAGGCATATCAGGCTTACCTGCAAAAGCTTAATGATGTGGTACCAGAACTTTACGGCATGGCACTTGACCAGTACAACCAAGAGGGACAGGCACTGTATGATCGGGCGGCACTGATGGCGCAACAGGAGGACCAGGACTATGCTCGTTATATGGACGGCTTAAACGCGTGGCTCAATGAGAGAAATTACCTTGCCGGCAGGTACGATACCGAGCGAGATTACGACTACGGCAAATGGGAAGGCGACAGAGACTTTTCCTATGAGCAGTTTTTGAATGATCGCAACATGGGCTACCAGCAGGAGCGGGATAAGGTTGCTGACCAGCAGTGGCAGATGGAATATGACTTTGCAATGCAGCAGTATCTGGATTCTAAGAAGGCAAGTAGCGGTAGACTTACCGGTAACCCCAATACTCCCCAAACCCCTGATACTCCCCAAAGCCCTGATAGTCCCGGATACGATAACGGAGACTACGACAAAGCCACTATTCTGCGGGCACAGCAATTTTTGGGTTCTGTTCCCGATGGCTTGTGGGGACCTAACTCCGTCGCAAGAGCAAAGGCCGCGGGATATAACAGCCTGGAAGAGGTTATTGCTGCTATGGGTGGAGATGGTGGAAATCCTACAACTGACGGTTATTACGATCAGCTTCTGGGAGCTGTGTCCACTGCAAAGGGTGTATACAACAAACAGGATTCCACCACAAGGCAGCAAGCATACAAAGAAAGTGTAGCTGCAATCAATGACGCTTACAACAGCGGCAGGATCACTGCAGAACAGAAAAAGTCGCTTCTTAGAATTGCAACACCCGGATCAAGATAACAGGAGGTATGATTATGTCTACAAGTGATGATTTCATTAAGAAACACCTTGGGGTAAATCCAAATGTTAAACAAACAAAGCCTACACAGCAGGCAACCGCCCAGCAGCCAAATAAGACTGCTGGAAGCGGTGTTGCTGATAGCTTTATAAGCAGGTACAGTGATGATAATTACCTGAAAAAGATTGCATCTACAACTCCCAAAAGGCAATCCGCTGTGCCGAAAAGTGCTTATGAGACAAGAATCGGCCAGGTTGATACGGAAATTACATCCATAAAGAAACTGATTAACAGTTACAACACCATTGGTGGGAATTATGGCATGGGTGGCGAAGAAGAGGATGAAAGAATCCAAAACGAGAGAACAAAGCTCTTAGGCAGTTATGGATTCAAAAACATCCGGGAAGCTGAGAAAAAACTGGAAGAACTGCAATCTTCTAAGTGGGAATATAATAAGAAAATCAAGTATGATTATCTCTTTGAGAATGTGGACTATGCTGACCAGTCTAAGGCAAAAGCCACTGAGAAAACAGCAGGATTTGGTATTGGCTTTGGTACCAGCTGGTGGGGCAAAGGCGACCCGGTGTATGATTACATCAATGATCTGGAGGGGGAACGTTTAAGAGTTACAGGTGCTTCTGCAATGAAGGGTAACCCTTATTCGATCTACGATAACATGACCCCTGATGAAATTGCGGATTATAACTATCTGTATAACACAGAAGGTGAGGACGCGGCAAAAGAGTACCTTGAGTACCTGGAATATGCATTGAATTCGCGCAGGACTGGCATTGCACAAGAAAATGCAGAAAAATTTGCTGATAAGTATCCTGTTTTGTCCTCTGCAATTAGTGTACCGGCAAATCTAATGGGTGGTATTGGCGCACTGGATGTTGCAGGACAGAACCTTGTCAAAGGCATAAAAGAAAGCGCTACCGGTGAATATGCAGGCCCTGTGGACTATAATAGGGCCACAATGGCACCTACTATTTTTACTTCCTCTGTTAGAGGTACTGTAGCACAGAATATTGCAGATAGTACCGGCGTGATCGAGCTTGACGAGAATAAGCACCCTGTACTTAGCAAACTTCTGAATGGTAAAAGCCTTGGCGATGTATATCAGCTTGGCATGAGTATGGCAGACTCCGCTGCAGTTGCACTGATGGCACCTTATGTTGGAACAGCAGGCACCTATCTTTTGGGCGGCAGTGCAGCAACACAAGGCATACTGGACGCGGTTGCAAGGGGTGCGACAGATGAACAGGCATTGAAAATGGGCCTTGTGAACGGTGCATTTGAAGTGCTATTTGAAAAATATGAGTTGGAACATCTGCTTGGTGCGGACAGCAATGTTTTGAAAGCGATTGCCAATCAGGCACTGACAGAAGGCGCAGGCGAGGGTTTAACGAGCGTTGCCAATACCGTTGCAGATATTTTGACAATGGCCGATAAATCCGAGTACAGAAGAAATGTAGCTGCATATATGGAGCAGGGGCTCAGCCAAAAGGATGCAGAGAAGCAGGCGCTTCTTGATATTGCGATTCAGACGGGCTGGGACATTATTGGCGGTATGGCTTCCGGTGGTATCATGGGTGCGATTGCTTCCCCCATGGAAAGCGCACAGCAAAGATATGAGGAGGCACTGCGAAACTATAGCGGATCTCAGCAGGAGCTTGTGGGTGAGGCGTTGGAAATCAACCCGGACAATTCCTTTGCGCAGAGAATGCAGGGCAGGCTGGATAATGGCAAGGACCTTTCCGGTCGCCAGTTAAACAAATTGGTAAATCAGAATGAGAAGGCTTTGACGGCACAGGACATGACCACGATCCAGAGTGCGGCAGAATCCAGACTGACTGAGCTGGGGGAAACCGGGGATGTGACAGCTGTTGCAGCGGCGCTGACAAAGCAGGCTGCAGGGCAGAAGCTGACCAAGGCAGAGCAGACTGTCATCCAGAACAGCAAATACGGCTCACAAGTTTCCGAAGAATTGCTGCCAGAGAACATCAAATCTCAACAAGCTGCAAAGGAATGGGCAAAGGCGAACAGTGGCGAAGAGATAGACGATTTTCCAAGTTGGGCACAGAAGCTGGACACCAACAGGATCAACGTGGAGGAATACAGCAGCCTTGTAGAAGCCGCTCAGCTGCCACAGGAGGCCTCACAGGTAACAGCGGTACAGAATATACCCCAGATGCCAAAAGAGGCACAGCCTGTACAGGCAGAGACGGTACAACAGGAAAAGACACAGGAGATTGCCACGGCTGCCGTGCAGACTCGCAATGACAATGCGGTGGCAAATGACCAGCAAGTTACCGGCAAATTAACCGGTAAGGAATCCTTACAAGTTACCGAGGAAACCCCGGCAACTGAGGAAGCCGCAGCGGGTACCGCGTCTTTAGAGGATGCCTCCAAAAATTACGGCGCACAGGCACAGGCCATGGTGCACACCTATAAGCAGGGGCAGGATGTGGCAAAGTATGACGGTGCATACAGGGCCGCCTATGACATGGGCAAAAGTGGTGTTTCCTTTGATTATGTGAAGGGAAGCCAGTCTGTTAGCTACCTGACCGACACCCAGAAAGAGCTTGCTTATGCAGCAGGCAAGGCTGCAGCTGACACTGAAGCACAGGCACTGGACACCAGCAACAAGGCTGCTGCCAATGGTAAGACCGGCAGAAAGAAGGGCATTGTGCGCGGTGAGGGTGTAACTGTCAAGGAATTGAATGAAACCTTCCATTTTGCACAGCGTATGGCCTATAAGTATCTCAGCACCGTGGCAGAGGTTACGGGCATTGATATTGTGCTGTATCGCTCTGAGGCAGGCGAAGACGGTAAATTCCAAGACGCACAGGGCAGATACAGCAGGAATGAACCGGGTACCCTCTACATTGACCTGAATGCCGGGCTGCGCAATTTGGATGATGAAGGCAAAAATAACAGATACTTTATGCTGAGAACTTTTGCACATGAATTCGTTCACTTTATTGAAAATTGGAATCCTATCCAGTACAATGAGTTTAGAAAGGTAGTTTTTGACACGCTCACCCAGCGTGGAGAGAATGTGCACGATCTGATCGAGCAGAAGCTGGAGAAGGACGCAAGCGGTAAAATGACCTATGACGAGGCCAGCCGGGAAGTTATTGCTGAGGCTATGACGGATATTCTCCCGGACGCTAACTTTGTGCAGGAGCTGGCAGAGAACCACAAGACCATCTTCCAGAAGCTGCTGGATAAGCTGAAAGAATTTGTTGAAAATCTCAGAGCTTATTACAGGACTATCGGCGGCAGCTATAATCGCGGTGCGATTGCTCTTAAGGAACAGGTTGGCGAGACCGTGAAGTATCTGGACAGCGTTGTGCAGCTGTTTGACAAGGTGGCTGTACAGGCTGTGGAGAATTACCAGCAGACCGTGGCGGAGGAAGTGGCTGTTTCCAAAACGGAAACTACCACAACTGTTTCTGAAGCAACAACTGAAGAAACAACTTCTGTTGCTGCAGCTGAGGAAGAATCTCGGGCGGTTGTTGAAGAAAATGCAACAACGACAGCAACGGATGAAGCTCCGTTTGATAAGCGGACTCTTTCTCACCTAAAAGCTGCAACAAAGGTAATGGTTACAGGATTTGGCGGGCAGAAGTATGTATCTGACAGTTATGTTCTTATTTCCACCACGGATGAAGGCGTTGCTTATGCAAAGGCAGAACTAAATGCCAGAGACAATACGCTTCCGGATGCGGTGCAAAAAACCTTGCAGAAGGCTGACAAGCTTATTGACAAGGCACCTATGGAGGGCAAGAGCAGCAGCGGAGCGGTTTATGTCTTTGATATTGACGGTGTGAAGCAGTATTTTGGCAAAAAACTGTTCTCCTTCATTGATGGCGGCCTGCTGTACTATGGAAAGTATACCAAGGATGCGGGCATTATTAAGTCTGTGGGAGAGGATGGCAGTGTTAAGGGCTATCTTATCGGTATGCGGGTCAAGGATGCATCTACCATCACAGATATAAAGCCTGCCAAGCTAAAAAGCTTTTCTAAGAAAATGCAGGCGCTTATCAATGCGCAGACAGAGCCTGCCGCACATACTGAAAGTGTAACAAAACCAGCTAAGCCTAAGACTGTGGAAAGCAGCGTGAAGATGGAGGATTTCGGCGAAAAGATTGGCGGAGCACGGAAAGACCAATGGAGCAAGCGCGGCCTGCTGGCGGGTGATCTGGATGCGATGAACGATCGCGAGAGGGAAAAGAATGTCAAAAAGGATAATGTATGGAAGCGGCCGGACTACAAAAAGTTGATTGAAGGTGGCGCAGACCGAAACACACTTTTTGTCCGAAACGAGATCCGCAAAGCACTGAATCAGACCATTCGTTATCCTTACAAGGCATCAGAGGAACAGAAGCTTCAAATCCAAAAGGAATTTGTCGATACAATCCGGGCTGTCCAGACTATGGCTGAAAAGGCGACCAGTAAGGAAGATTTTTCTGCTATGGGAAGGCAATGGCTGATAGTCAATGGGTATATTGATCCATCCGGAAAGGGCTATACAGACAAATGGAGAAAAAATCCTGCGCTGCAGGGCACAGATTATGTGTATACCATCGAGCACCTTGTGAGAAGCTTCGACAGCCTGTTCAAACTTGCAGACAATGCAAATTTTGCTGTGGATGCGGAAAAGAAGGTGCCTGCCGGCTTTGCAATCCATGAGGATGAACGCAATGGAACATGGTTTATTGCCAAGGGGAATTTGGTTGTCAAGCATTCTATCCCAACTTATGACGAGGCACTGAATATTCTGCGCAATGTAGCAGCTACCAATAGAAAGAAGTCCCGGTTTGTACCCAAGCAACTGCAGGAGGTTCACAGAAAAGGACCAGACTACCGGGGCGGTAAGGATGTGAATGGACAGGACTATCTGGACATATTTGGTTTCCGTGGCGGTGAATTTGGTAACTGGATGAACGAAAAGGACCGCAGAGTGTCTATGAATTATGGCTTTGATGCCTTGAAGGACATGGCGGATGCCTTAGGGATTGCAGATGGAGACATTTCGTTGAGCGGCAATCTCAGCATTGCCTTTGGCGCAAGAGGACAAGGACTGTCCGGCGCAGCTGCACATTACGAAAGGGAACGGCATGTTATCAACCTAACCAAGATGAACGGTGCAGGCAGCCTTGCCCATGAATGGTTCCATGCATTGGACGATTTTATCGGCGGATATGGCAGCAACATGGCTACAGACAGTCTCCGCGGGCTACCGGATGGTACGAAAACTGCATTGCGCGATTTGCTGACGACCATGCAGTACCGAGATGCCACCCATGAAGAAACCGACATGGCGGCAACAAAGTCCTATGAGCAGGCTAAACGCAGTGTTACATATCAAGTTAAAAGCCAATTCGGATGGGTGGAGAAGATCGAAAGCGGCGCACTATCAGATGCAGACACACGGTACTACTCCAGAAAACCTACAGCGGCTGATGTGGAAAAATACCATGAACTGCTGGACAAGCTGCTGGAAACCGGAGACACTGCCATCGTAGACGAGTTGAGCGCACTGCGTAAAGAGGTCAACGGACGTGTGATCCCGAAGGAAGACCGGGAATCTATTGGCTATAGGCTTTATGCGCTGAAACCCGCTGCTGCCAAGAATGTTCAGAAGATGCGGCTTCGCTCCGACTTTTACAATAACAGCCGTCGGTTCGGTGAGCTCCATCAGAAGGACGGAGACTACTGGGACAGCACTGTGGAGATGGCAGCCAGAGCGTTTGCGTGCTATGTGGCAGATAAGACCGGTAAGAATAACGATTATCTTTCTGCTCACGCTGACAGTGCGGTTACACTGGATATGGATAAGAACGGTAATGTTACTGTCGTTCGGGCCTATCCTACCGGACAGGAACGGGAAACTATCAATGCTGCATTCGATAGGCTGATCGACGCACTGAAGGAAGATGGTTTTCTTCATGAGCAGGGCGAATTCGTAAAGCCGGATATTGTGCAGTACCAGAGCAGAGCATATCTGAGTAATGAAGCAGAGGAATTCCGCAGTGATATTGACACTTGGGACAGAAGCGGAAGACCTGCAGGAGAAACTTTTATCCTTGGCAGTACCGGAGATGTGTTGCAGGGACTTGGTGCCATCGAGAGTGATGTTTATGTGCAAGGCAATAAGATCAATACAATTTTTAAGGATCATCCTGAAATGACCACTAAGGAGATCAAGAATCTTCCGGAGATTTTGGAGAACCCTGTTATGGTGTTGGCAAGCCGAAACCTGAACAGAGGGATGCAAGCTAATACAAGGCTTACAATCTTTGGTATGGTCAAAGCACAAAATGGTCTGCCGGTTATGGTTGCATTTGATCTGCACCCTGTGGAAAACAAGCTGTATCTTTCTGATATGCAAAAAGTGGTGAGCGCCTATACAAAGGACAACTCACCAACAGCCGCTATGAAATTGATGCAAAATAGTGATGTACTATATGCGGACAAAGAAAAAACCGCTTCGTTACTTCACACAGTAGGCTTCCATAATGCCTACCGCATCGAACAAAGCGGTTATATTGGAAATATAGCATATGAAGATGATGCTGTCAAGATTACAGGGAAACAATTTAATGAAGTTTTCTTGAAGAAGGAAGAACAGGCTCTTGACAGTGTGGCTGAAGATGCTGTGCAGGAACAGAGCAGAGAGTATCTGGAAGAACATACTCCTATTACTATGGGTATGACAGAAGCGGAAAGATATGAGATTCTCAAAGATCGTAGTATTTCTGTAACTGCAAAAACGAATACGGATGCACTTCGCAGTATTGAGGAAAAAATCGGTCAGAGGGCAGAAGATGCCATTCTTCTTAGGGAAACAGACAGAAAAAAACTGTTTGCTAAAATCGGTGAAGAATTTGGCGTGTTCAAAGGATATTCAAATGAAGATGTCAAGTTAACCTTCAGCTTTTCGAAAGGAAACCTTAAGGAGAGCGTGGGTAAACAGAGGAAAAACTACTCTGATTTTGCGAAAATGCTCAGTTGCCTTGGCGAAATAATCGATGCCGCAATCGGCATCGAAGTTCACAATCGAAATGATGTTGGGTATAAGCCTGACCCAACTTTGAAGAATGTTTATGTTTTAGTGAGTGCCTTTGAGGATGGAAGCGACATTGTTCCGGTTAAGCTGGAAATAAAGGAGTTTGCGGACAAGGACAATACACTGTATGTGGCAATCGCCCTTGAGAGCATAAAAAAAGACGAGGTCGTAAAGCAAGGGAATACCGAAAATGGCGTTACCCAATACTCTCGCTCGTCTATAATTAAAATATCAGATTTGTTCTCAAAAATCAATCCTGTAGATACAAGTTTTTTGAAATATGTTCCGACACAATTCCTTTCGCATTCTGATGAAGCAGAACAAAACCAGCAGCGTACCGACACCCTGACAGACCGTGAAGTGCTGGCTATGGCCGCCAGTCAGGTTAAGGTGGATGATCTTACCGCTGCAGAAAAGGACGCTCTTGACATCTTCCAGAAGCGCCTGAGCAAACTGGAAACCCTGCAGGCAGAAAGAGCGGAACAGGGCAGAATCTACAAGGAGCAGCAGTTTGGAACCAAGGTGGACAGAGCCAAGGCTGCGGAAACCTTAACCCGTATGCATGTCCTTGACAGCCAGATCCAGAAGGCAAGCGCCGATGTGCTGACTGTGGAGGAAAAGACGGTTCTGAAGCGTGTGCTTCAGAAGGCAAGAACCGTTGTGGAGCAGCAGGAGCGCCAGCATGGGCAGGAAATTCTGAAACGTTGGAGGGACCGCCGGAACAATGCTGAGGCTATCAAGAAGCAAAGAGCGGTGGTGGAAAAAGCCGCCAAGTCACTGATGGACATGATTGCCCATCCCACCAAGGAGGCCCATGTACCGTCGGCACTTCAGGCACCGCTGCAGAAGTTTCTGGAAGCTATCGACTTTTCCAGCCAGACACAGCTTGCCGGCAAGGGAACGACGATTCGGGACATTGCTTACACGCGGGCATTGGCAGAGGTGCGCTCTGCAATTGCCGGCCAGCGAAGTGCTATGGACGGCGCGGATGATGGCACGTTTGAACTGGATATCCCTTCCAGCTTTCTGGAGGAAATCGACGCGCATATCCGGAAAATCAACAGCGCGACTGAAGGACTGGATCTGACATCCAATCGCGTTTATGAGATGAGCAGCGCGGAGCTGGAAGACCTTGGATATATGCTAAAGTTTATCAACAAGGCTATCCACAACATTGACAAGCTGCACATGGAAGGCGCGAAGGCACGGGTCAGCGAACTTGCCAAGGCTACCATGCAGGAAATGAAGCGCAGGGAGCCTGCCAAGAGCGAGTCCGGCGGCAAAGCAATGTGGGCAAACTACACACCTTGGTATGCGTTTCAGAGAATGGGGACTTCTGCTCAGCAGGTTTTTAAGGGTCTGATGCAAGGTCAGGGAAAGCTGGCCAGAACGGTGGATGCCGCGATCCGGTTTGCCGGGGAGACATACACCGACAAAGAAGTCAATGCATGGGAAAAGGAAACCCATACCGTTAAGCTGGATTCCGGGGAATCGGTTACCATGACAACGGCACAGATGATGGGCTTTTACTGTCTGAGCAAGCGTGAGCATGCTCTGGGACACTTTATGGGCGGCGGTATTCGTATTAGCACCATAAAGGAGAACAGCAAAGAGCTTGTGCAGAGAAATCACTACAAGCTGACGGCGCAGGATATCTCCCAAATCAACAGTTTACTGACGACGCGGCAAAAGGCTGTAGCGGAAGCGCTCCAGGCGTATATGCAGAATGTGGGAGGCAGGTTGATCAACGAGATCAGCATGGCCCGTTGGGACTATATGGCTGCAACAGAGCATGACTATTACCCCATTAAGACGGACGAGACAACCCGGGATGTGAAAGACCCCGGGCAGGATCGGACAAATCTGTGGGCGCTGCTGAACAAGTCTTTTACCAAGGGATTGACGCCCAATGCTAATAATGCAGTGGTAGTGGAATCTATCTTTGATGTGTTTGCAGACCACATGAGCGAGACTGCAGAATACAACGCCTTTGCACTGCCGCTGGTGGATGCTATGAAGTGGTTTAATTACCGCGAGCGCGTAAAGTTGGATACCACTACAGTTGATACGCACATTGAGGATATTGGTGTGCAGCGGTCTATCCGAGATACGCTGGGTACTGCGGCGGTGAAGTGTTTTACCGATCTGATGACGGATATCAACAGCAGCCAAAAAGCGGGGCGGCATGAAAATCTGGCAGGAAAAATCCTGAGCCGGTCTAAGGTTGCGTCTGTGGGCTGGAATTTGCGCGTTGCGATTCAGCAGCCGACAGCAATCCTCCGCGCAAGTCTGTTCCTGGATATGCCGTCGCTGATGAAGGGAACCATCCGCATCGGCACCAAGGAGCTAATTACCGAAATGCAGAAATACTCCGGCATTGCCCTGTGGAAATCTATGGGTTATTACGACCTGAACGTGTCACGGAGTGTTCGGGATCAGATCAAGGGTGACAACAGCCTGCTTGACAAGGCAAACGAAGTGGGCATGTGGCTGCCGGGCAAAATGGACGAAGTTACATGGGCAAGAATTTGGGCAGCAACAAAAGCCAAGGTTTCCAAGGAACAGAAGCTGACCGGTGAAGAACTGCTGAAAGCTACAGCTGAGCTGTTTGAGGAAATCGTTTATCAGACGCAGGTGGCAGATTCGGTGCTGACCAGGTCTTCTTTGATGCGTACAAAGACACAGTTTATGAAGGAGGCAACATCCTTTATGGCGGAGCCTACTGTAAGTTTGAATCTTTTAATGAGCGCTTTTCAGGATTATCAAGAAGGGCACACTACATGGGATAAAGCAAAACGGGGGTTAAAAATTGGTTTCTGCGGTTATGCGTTAACATCTGTTGTCAATGCAATAGTTGTGTCTTTCATGGACGCATGGCGGGACGATGACGAATATGAGAAATTCCATGAGAAGTATTTGCAAGCACTTCTTGGGGAGGAGAGTTTCTTCGACGGTAACTTGTTCTCAGAACTGAATCCGCTGGAGAAGATTGTGTTTGTGCGGGATGCCATTTCTATGTTGAAAGGTTATTCGGTAGCGCCCGGATATGCAGATCTATTCCAATCTGCAATCAATCTGTTTAACAATTTCCGGAAATTTGTACAAGGGCGCGGAACGATCACGGAGTATGGACTGATTTATCAATCTCTGCAGGTGCTTGGTAATGTGGTTGGCTTTGGCGCTTCAGGCATTGCAAGAGAGATTGTCAGCATTTGGAACAACACTTTCGGTAAACTTTATCCGGACATGCTTATTCACCGTTATGAAAGTGACGAAAAGACCAAAATCCGCAATGCATTCGATAGCGGCGTGTTGACAGCAGAGGAAGCCAAGCAGCAGCTGCTGCAGCAGAATCTTGTGGATACTGAGGATGAAGCATACTGGACCATTCAGGGCTGGGAGGCCGGGGACGGCTATTCCAGATATGACGCAATCTTTGACGCGGTTCGCAATAACGGCGACTTTAACGCGGCTATGAGAGAACTTACCTCCCACGGCTACACCGAAAAGGATGTTCTTAGCAACATTAAGGGAAAAATCGGTGAGTGGTACAAAGGCGGCGAGATCACAAAACAGCAGGCAACCTCCATGCTTAGCAAATACATGGGTATGGACAGTGAGGATATCACGGAGACTGTAAACAAGTGGAGCAGCAAGGTGGTTACCGGGATTGCCTTTGAGGATATCAAGGATGAATTCCTGTCCGGAAGCATTACCGCAGCAAAGGCCATTGATATGTATGTGCGTTATGGCGGCTACACAAAAGACAAGGCCACCGAAACGGTGAACAAGTGGCGGGCAGAGAAAGAGACCGGTGTTGCTTACGATGATATCAAGGACGCATTTATGGACGGGGATATTTCTCAGGGCGATGCAAAGAACATGTACATGACCTACGGCGGCTTTGCCGAGAAAAAGGCAGCTGAAAAGGTAACGGTTCTGGCGTTTGTAAAGAAATATCCGGATTTGGACGATATTACCTATACGGCAATCGAAAAATATCAGACCTATTGTGAGACTGCAGGTGTTCCGGCTGAAACCTTCTATGACGCATGGAAGTATGAATCCAACACTGACGCAGATGTGGACGCAAACGGCGAGAGTATTTCCGGTTCTAAGAAGGTCAAAGTGCTGGCCTATATCAACGGTTTGGATCTTACCTATGCACAGAAAGACAGTTTGTACTATGCTTTTGGCTGGGCTGAAAGCAAGATCAGTGAAGCACCCTGGCATTAAATAAACAGAGGCGGCTCCGGGATAGAGAACCCGGGCCGCTTTTGTTATTATATTTACATAAATACCGTGGAGGTGATTTGTATGATGCAGGGAGATTCCTATTATTTGGGAATCAAAATAAAAAACAATGTTGGTAGTACGGTAACGCCCGCAGATGTGAAAGATGTTGAGATTACAATCGGACACATGAGCAAGACATATCTAAAAGCTGAGATTTTATATTCTGACGGGTTGTGGATGTTTCCGATATATCAAAAAGATAGTTTTTCAGTTTTGCCATCTTCGGTCCGGGCTCAGGTGCGCGTTGTGTGGGCAAATGGCGCAATAGAAGGAAAACCTTTGTATGGCATACGAAATACAGAGGGCATCAGCAAGGAGGTATTGTGATATGGTCAATCAATATGGCGCCGGCGGGACAATAACTGTTGAAATGGACGGCCCGTTTGGCAGTTTTGGTTCGCTGGTAAAGTTGTCAACTGTTACTCTGTTGGCGGATGGGTGGAAAAACGCGGAAAGTCCGTACTTTCAAACAGTTGTTTTGGATGGGGTAAGTATAAACAGCATGGTAGATTTGATTGCGAATACATCACAAATTGAATCTCTCTTTCATTCCGGAACAGCCTTAACAGCATTTAATGATTCTGGTACGGTCACTGTGTATGCAGTTGGTAACAAACCCACTGTAGATCTCACCTTAGAAGTATCAATTACGGAGGTTGTAAAATGATTATTCAAGGTAATTATGTAGGAGGATTAATACCAAGCGCGGAACAAGTTGGTGCAAGACCCGATACATGGATGCCTACTGCAGCACAAGTAGGGGCAAGACCTAACACATGGATGCCTACTGCAGCGCAAGTAGGGGCGCCCACGATGGACTACGCCAAAAAGGTAGGCGCACCGCACAATCTGCTCGACAACAGCGATTTTAGCAATCCGATTAACCAAAGGAGCCTGTCTGAGTATTCGAACGTAACATATACCGTTGACCGATGGAAATGGACTTATGCCGCCTCTACAAGAAAATGCAAACTGTACAGTAAAAGTATTTCCCTTTCTAACGAATCGGCATCTATGGCTTATTATGCGCAGACGTTTGAAAAAACGCTTGCCAATGGTGTGTATACGATTGCGGCAAAGATTGGCGGAACAATATACTCCAAAAGTATAAGCACGTTTGGCAGTACAGAAAAGATAACTCTCCCGGACGGAGCGAGTATATATATCAATTCGGACGGAGCAGCCATCAACTTCGCAATTCCGAGTGGGGTAACAATCAGCGGAATTTCGTGGGTGGCTCTTTATAATGGTGAATTCACATCCGATACGCTTCCCGAATATCAGCCGAAGGGGTATGCTGTGGAACTGGCAGAATGTCAGAGATATTTCTATCGAATCAATGCATTTTGGAAAGTTCACGGTTCGGGAATGTGCATAACTGCGGGGAAGGCATCTATTACCATTACTTTGCCGCAAGCTATGAGGGTATCACCAACGGTCACAATAGCAGATGATTCAAAAGTGCAGATAGTTTGTGGTTCGGGCACAACTTATGCGCTATCGGGTGTTGAGTGGAACAGAGCTAACGCTAATAACGATGCTGTGGAAATTGGCGCTAATGTTGGAAGCGAAGCAGTTGGAATATCTGCAATGTTGTATCTCGGCAACGGCGGCACGATTGATTTTTCCGCAGACTTATAAAGGGGGAAAGAACAATGGATTTTGAAATGATGCCGTATATCGTATATGTAAAGACAAACGCAGACGGCTATATAACCGCTGTGAATTCTTCCGCATTTCTTGCAGATACCGCAGAATGGGTCGAAATCGATAGCGGCTATGGTGATAAGTATCATCATGCACAGGGGAACTTTTTTCCAATGTCGATTAGCACAAAAGGTGGTGCTTACCGCTATAAGCTGATTGACGGCAAAGTGGTTGAATGTACTGAAGATGAAATCAAGGCACAGGAAGTCGAACCCGAAGAACAGCCGTCTCAGCTCGATATTATCGAAGCACAAGTAGCCTATACCGCTATGATGACCGACACGCTTTTGGAGGTGTAACCGATGTACGAGAAAATCAAAAAATGGTACAAGCAAGGTCTGTGGACTGAGGCAAAGGTGTTGAATGCCGTTTCCAAAGGTAAGCTGACCGACGATGAAGCAAATGACATTTTAGGCAAGGAGGAATAATTATGTTGAAACTGATCGATGTATCCGAACACCAAGGCAAAATCAACTGGGAGAAAGTCAAACCTCAGATTGACGGTGCAATTCTGCGGTGCGGTTACGGCATGGACATTAAAAAACAGGATGACACATACTTTAAGCGCAATGCTGATGAATGTACCCGTTTGGGCATTCCTTTCGGTGTGTATCTGTACAGCTACGCAGATAACAACGAAAAAGCAAAATCCGAAGCTGCCCATGTGCTGCGACTGGTGAAAGGCTATAAGCTGTCCTATCCTATCTATTTGGATTTGGAGGAAAACGGCACTCAAAACGGTGCTGTTGAAAGAGCGAATATTTTCGGCGATATCATCGAGAAAGCCGGTTACTGGTGCGGTGTGTATGCCAATTTGAACTGGTGGAACAACTACCTGAAGGGGTTGGAGCGGTTCACCAAATGGGTTGCTCAGTACAATAAGACTTGCGATTACAAGGGCGCACATCTTGATATCTGGCAGTATTCCAGCAAAGGCAAGGTAGACGGTATCGGTGGCAATGTGGACATGAACGAATGCTACCGTAACCTCCCGGGTGAGATTCTTGGTAAACCTATTGTCAAAACTGCTCACGAGCTGGCGCTGGAGGTTTTGGACGACAAGTGGGGTATCGGTGCTGAACGCAAAGCAAAGCTTGAAGCTGCCGGTTACGATTACAACGCAGTACAAGCAGAAGTAAATAGAATCTGGGCAGCAAGAAAGGCCGCTGAGCTGGACAAAGTTGCCAAGGCTGTTATCCGTGGCGATTACGGTGATGAACCTGAACGCAGCAAACGCCTGAAAGCCGATGGCCATGATCCGGAGAAGGTTCAGAACCGCGTAAATGAGCTTCTGGAATGAGGTGATTCCGATGGAAAACATTTGGATCGCACTAATCGAGGGTGTGCTAACATTTGCCGGCATCTGCGTAATTGTCTACTTCACCAACAAGAAGTCAAATAAAAGGCTTGAGGAAAAGGTAGATAGCCTCGTAGAGCACGACAAGGATCAATACCTATCGATACTACGCCTAACCATAATGTCAGAAGAAATGCC
>JAZNDD010000092.1:0-4900 GCA_045587865.1 Faecousia sp. | reverse complement strand
GCCAATTTCCGGACAACCCAGACGGATGGCTTCCAGCACCATTTCCTCCGGGGTATGCTTGCCGTCGCAGAAGCAGGTATGGGTGTGGTAATTAGAGGGGATCATTTTGTCATTTTCTCCTGTTTGACCTTGTGGTCGATATGTGCCGGGAAGCAAGCTCCTTGTGCACATCCTCCACAGTAATGCCCATCTGCACCATCAGCACCATTGCGTGATAAGCAAGATCTGCCAGCTCATAGATCGTTTCCTTCTTGTCATCGGCCTTGCCGGCGATGATCACTTCTGTACACTCCTCGCCCACTTTTTTCAGGATCTTATCAATGCCCTTTTCAAAAAGATAGGTGGTGTAAGAGCCCTCGGGGCGGTTTTCATTTCTGCCCACTAGCATATCATACAGCCCCTGCAGGCTGAATTCCTGCTTGTCTTGGCTTTCCCAAACAGGATTGGTAAAGCAGCTGTCCGTACCTTTGTGGCAGGCAGGACCGTCCTTTTCCACCATAACCACCAGCGCGTCTCCATCGCAGTCGGCGGTGATGGACACAATGTGCTGATAATTGCCGCTGGTCTCGCCCTTGAGCCACAGCTGCTGCCGGGAGCGGCTGTAGAAGCAAGTCAGACCCTTTTCCATAGAAATTTCCAGACTTTCCCGGTTCATATAGGCAACGGTGAGCACCTTTTTGGTGATGGCATCCACCACCACTGCGGGGATCAGACCCTTTTCGTCAAATTTCAGTTCATCAATGGAAAGCATATTATAACCTCACAATAATGTCGTTGTTTCTAAGTACTTGCTTCAAATCGGGAATTTTGATCTGCCCGAAATGGAATACGGATGCTGCCAACGCCGCATCGATGGTGGGAATTGCCTGAAACAGATCGGTAAAATGCTGTACGCTGCCTGCACCGCCGGAGGCGATCACTGGCACATTGACAGCTTGGCATACTGCTTTGAGCATCTCCACATCAAAGCCCTGCTTGACGCCATCGGTGTCAATGGAATTGACCACCACTTCGCCTGCGCCCAGCGCCACGCCCTTTTTGATCCAGGAAATGGCTTCCATTCCCGTATCCTCTCTGCCGCCCTTGGCAAAGACCCGGAATTGCCCATCCACCCGCTTGATATCTGCCGACAGCACCACACACTGGCTGCCGTATTTTTGCGCTGCGTCATAGATCAGCTGGGGGTTGCGGATAGCGCCGGAATTGACGCTGACCTTGTCTGCACCGCATTTTAGCACCCGGTCGAAATCCTCCACTGTGTTAATGCCGCCGCCTACGGTCAGGGGAATAAAGATCTGGGATGCCACCTGGGTCAGTACATCCGTAAACAGCTGCCGTCCCTCACTGGAGGCAGTAATGTCATAAAACACCAGCTCGTCTGCCCCGTTATCGGAATAGAATTTTGCCAGCTCTATTGGCGAGGATACATCTGCAAGGCCCTGAAAATTTGTGCCTTTTACCACCCGTCCGTTTTTAATGTCCAGACAGGGAATGATCCGTTTTGTGATCATTTCGCCACCTCCAGTGCATCCCGCAGGTCGATAGCGCCCGTATAATAGGCTTTGCCGATGATCGCGCCATAGATATCCATTTTCCGAAGCTGGCGAATATCTTCCATTGCGGACACGCCGCCGGAGGCGGTAATATCCAGCTTAAATTTCCGGGACAAGGTCTGATAGAGGGCAAGATTTGTACCCTGCATTGCCCCGTCCTTAGAGATATCGGTGCAGATAATATTCTTTACGCCGATACTTTCCATTTTCTGCAGAAAGTCTTCCAAGGTCACCGCAGATGTTTCCAGCCAGCCTTTGATGGCGATATAGCCATCCTTCACATCTGCACCCACGGCGATCTTTTCGCCGTATTTTGCCACCGCTTCCCGCAAAAACGCCTCATCGTTTACTGCCGCAGTGCCTAAGATCACTCTGTCAACGCCCGCATCCAGATAGCGCGCTACCGTTTCCATACTGCGGATGCCGCCGCCGATCTCCACAAACAGGCTGGTTTCCTTTGCCACCTGTTCTACGATGGAAATGTTGGGGGTCGTGCCGTCCTTTGCACCCTCTAAGTCTACCATATGGATATGGGTACAGCCCTTTTTTTCAAAATCCTGTGCAATTTCCAAAGGATTTTCGCTGTAGACGGTCATATTGGCGTAGTCGCCCTTATACAGGCGCACTGCCTTTTTTTCATACAAATCGATTGCCGGGAACAGGATCATTTTATTTCCTCCCTTTCGCAAAAGGCACGCAGGATGCTAAGTCCCACTTCCCCGCTTTTTTCCGGGTGGAACTGGCAACCCATTATATTCCCCTGCTGCACCGCCGCGGTGACCTCCTTGCCATATTCGGCGGTAGCCACCACACTTTTGGCACTGGGGTCTACATAGAAGGAGTGGACAAAATAAACGCAGTCCCCCTCTTTTATGTAGCGCAAAAGCTTACTTTCCTTTGTAAATTTCAAAGCATTCCAGCCAATGTGGGGAATCTTCAATTCCTCCGGAATCGTACCCTCCATTCCGATCACACTGCCTTCCAGCAGTCCCAAACCGGTATGCTCACCGAATTCATAGCTTTTCTCAAACAACAGCTGCATACCCAGGCAAATACCCATAATTTCCTTGCCCCGGGCTGCCTGCTCTTTGATCAGCACATCCAGTCCGGATGCCTGCAATTTTTTTGCCGCGTCCGCAAAGGCTCCCACGCCGGGCAAAATCAGTTTGTCTGCCTTGCGAATTTCATTGGGATCGGATGTCACAAGCACATCCGCACCGATCCGTTTCAGGGAAGAACACAGGGAAAACAAATTTCCCACGCCATAGTCAATTACTGCGATCATCCCAATATCCCCTTTGTGGAAGGAATTTCATTTGCAAATGCCTTGTCGATGGCAACCGCCTTCTTAAGGCTTCTGCCAACAGATTTATAAGTGCCTTCAATGATGTGGTGAGAATTGCTGCCGCACAGCTGGCGCAGGTGTAAAGTAATGCCTGCATCCCTTGCAAAGGCAATGAAGAACTCCTGACACAACTCTGTGTCAAAATCCCCTACCTTCTCGGTAGGAATTTCCAGAGCGTAATAGCAGCCGCCCCGTCCGGAAATATCCACTGCGGTCAAAATCAGGCTCTCGTCCATTGCCAGGGTGGTATCGCCGTAACGGATAATGCCTTTTTTGTCCCCCAGCGCCTGGGCAAAGGCTTTGCCAAGACAAATGCCGATGTCCTCAACCGTGTGGTGGTAATCCACATAGGTGTCCCCCTTGCAGGTAACGGTCAGGTCAAAACGACCGTGCTTTGCAAACAAGGTGAGCATATGATCCAGAAAACCACAGCCGGTGCGGCAATCGGATGTGCCTGTTCCGTCCAAATTCAGGGTCAGGGAAATGTCCGTTTCTGCAGTGGTTCTGTTGATTTGGGCTGTTCTCATTGTTGCGCCTCCAAAATCTCTTTCACGGTTTTAATCAAGGTTTCCATTTGCGCCTTTGTGCCAATGGTAATGCGGTTAAACTGTGCGATCCGGTCCTTTGTAAAGTGCCGCACCAGCACCCCCCGCTTTTTCAGATCCAGGTACAGCTTTTCGCCGCTGATCCGGTCTGATTTGGCAAAGACAAAATTCGCCTTGGAGTCAAGCACGGTAAAGCCCAGTTCTTCCAGCTGTGCCTGTGTCCACCGGCGGTTTTCCATAATGGTTTTGGCGTTTTCCATATAGTATCTGTTTTCTTCCAGTGCCGCAACCCCTGCAAACTCGGTCATCCGGTTCACATTATAGGGATTTACAGAATAGCGGATGGTGTTCAGGTCCGCGATCAGTTTTTCGCTGCCGATGGCAAAGCCCAGCCGGGCACCTGCCATAGACCGGGATTTGGAGAAAGTCTGCACCACCAGCAGGTTTTCGTATTGATCTACCAGTTTTACGGCACTTTCCCCGCCGAAGTCCACATAGGCTTCGTCGATGATCACCACATTGTCAGGATTGCTCTTTACGATCGCCTCAATATCGGTCAGGGGCAGGCACGCTCCGGTGGGGGCGTTGGGATTTGCGATCACCACTGTTTTAGAAATGCCCATATAATCCCGGGGATCAATGGAAAAATCCTCTTTCAAGGGAATTTGGGTGTAGGGAATGTGATTAAGCTGGGCAAACACCGGATAAAAGCCGTAGGTAATGTCCGGAAAGGCAACTTCCTCCCCAAAAGCCATAAAAGCAAAGTTCAGCACTTCATCTGAGCCATTGGACACAATCACCTGCTCCGGTTTCACGCCGTAAACCTCTGCCAGTTTCCCCCGCAGGGCAGTGCTCTCCGGGTCAGAATACAGCTGAAGCTTTCCGCACTGCTGCTTCACCGCCTCTAAAACCCCGGGAGCGGGTGGGAAGGGCGATTCGTTGGTGTTGAGTTTTATATATTGCATATCTCTGGGTTGTTCCCCAGGGGTATAGGGGGTCAGAGCTGCAAATTTATTTGAAAAAAATCTGCTCATTTTTTGTCCTCAAAACGAATGGTTGCGCTTTTTGCGTGGGCATCCAGGCCCTCCTTGTGGGCAAAGAAGGCGATCTTATCTGCCACCTTAGAAAGTGCTGCTTCCGTATAATAAGTAAACTGGGTCTTTTTCACAAAGTCATCCACAGACAAGGGGGACGAGAACCGCGCCGTTCCGCTGGTGGGCAGGGTGTGGTTCGGACCTGCAAAATAGTCGCCCAATGCCTCCGGGCAGTACTTACCCATAAAGATCGAACCGGCGTGCTTTACCTTGTCTAAATAGTCAAAGGGATTGTCCACGCACAGCTCCAGATGCTCCGGTGCGATCTGATTGGCAATGTCAATTGCCAGCATCAGGTTTCCTTCTGCCACAATGATCTTACCATTATTATCAATGGACGCCCGGGCAATTTCCGCTCTGGGG
>JAZNDD010000091.1:0-3024 GCA_045587865.1 Faecousia sp. | reverse complement strand
TGTTTATCGAATAGATTCGTAGGGGACGCCGCCCTCGGCGTCCCATCAGGAAATCCGACCTCGATGGGCGGATTTCCTGCCACTTGCCAATATTTCTGTATTTTTGGGGCATCGAACTCCAAAAATACAGATGGGACGCGGAGGGCGGCGTCCCCTACGAACAAGCTGTCAAACAGAAATTTGCCAAATATGTAATTATCTTCTCAGGTTTTCGATAATAGTGGTAACGCCCTGGCCACCGCCGCAGCAGGAGGTGAACAGACCGTACCTGCCGCCTCTGCGTTCCAGTTCACGCATCGTAAACATTGCCACACGACCGCCGGATGCACCGTTGGGGTGACCAAAGGAGATTGCACCGCCGTTTACATTCCAGCGCTCCATATCGATTTGCTTGCCGGTCAGCTGCTCAATATTGCGGATTACACCCAGGTTCTGTGCAGCAAATGCTTCGTTGCACTCCCAAATGTCAATATCGTCTACAGTCAGACCTGCCTTGTTAATCGCTTCAATACTTGCCTTTACAGGACCAAGACCCATATACTTGGGATCCAGCGCAGAGTTGCCTGCCATCACAAACCGGGCATAGGGGGTATAACCCAGTTCGGCTGCTTTTTCTTCTGTCATCATCAGAACCATTGCAGCACCGTCGTTTCTGCCGGATGCGTTGCCTGCGGTGGTGACACCACCGGGCTGAACACTGCGCAGGGCAGCCAGACCTTCCAATGTGGTGTTGGGGCGGAGGAATTCGTCCTTATCAAAAACAATCTCAGGAGTCTTTCTGGTTGCGGGAATGGTGACGGGAATGATCTCGTCCTTGAAATAACCTTTCTCGGTTGCAGCAGCAGCACGCATCTGACTGCGATATGCAAATGCGTCACATTCCTCGCGGGTAATGTTAAACATCTTTGCTACATTTTCAGCAGTGGTGATCATATCGCAGTTGTCTTCCGGAATGTGGGAAAGAACCTGGGGGATGGGTGTGGGCGCGATCAGTTTGTAAGGTTCATTGCACATAGAGAACTTAGCAAACAACTGGCTATATGACTCGGAACCGCCGGCGATCATAATGTCTGCAGTGCCAATCATAATGGCAGCAGCGGCGTGGTTAATGGAGTCGATGGCACTACCGCACTGACGCTCCACAAAACTGGTCCATACATCATAGCCCAGTTTGGAACGGAGCACTGCCAGACGGGCAGGACCGGCTGTCTGATGATCGTGCAGGGCACAGCCCAAATAGACACCGTCTACTTTGCCGCCCCGCTCTAAAACCTGAGTCTTGTCCAGAAGTCCGTCAATGGCAAAAGCGGCAAGCTCAGACATAGAAAACTGACGCAAACCGCCGCCCATCTTGCCGAAGCCGGTACGCACACCGTCGACAATCACTACATTACGCATAGTAAATGCACCTCAATTTGTAAGTATATTTAGGTATGTAACCTGCAAACAGTGTAGCATAGACACAAATATTTGTCAATAAAACTTGTACAAATATAAAGATTTAGCAATAATAAACAAATATTACGAAAATAAAATCCTTCCCAAAGAAGAATAATGAACAAAACGCAGAATTTGCAAAATATTTGCCTTTTCTCGTTGACACGCTGGCTGTTCCAACTTATAATGTTGGCGTAATTTATATAAGGAGGGCTACTATGGGTAGACCGTTAGAAGGCATTAAGGTTTTGGAGCTGGCAACCTTTGTGGCAGCTCCGTCCTGTGCAAGATTGCTTGCGGACTTAGGTGCAGAAGTGATTAAGGTGGAGCGTCCGGGCGGTGATGACTGGCGCCGTACAGGTATCAGCTATGTACCAAGCCGTTTCAGCGACCAGGAAAATCCTGTTTTTGATATTTATAATACAGGAAAGAAAATGATTGCACTGGACTTGAAAAATCCGGAAGGTTTGGAAACATTCCATAAACTTCTGGCTGGTGCTGATGTATTTGTGACGAATGTCCGGCCTGGTGGTTTGAAGCGCCTGGGTCTTTCCTATGAGGACCTGAAGGATAAATATCCCCGGCTGATTTATTCCATCGTCATCGGCTATGGCGAAAAAGGACCGGATGCCCAAAAGCCTGCTTTCGATCATACCAGTTTCTGGGCAAAAAGCGGATTTTTGCGGGATCTTTCTCCTCTGAACGATCCGGAGACCTATTCTCCTGTTAACGCACCCGGCGGTGTGGGCGATACGGTTTCCGGAATGTTTTTGATGGGTGAGATCTGTGCAGCCCTGATCAATCGGGAGAAAACCGGCAAGGGTGATTATGTGGTTTCCAGTTTGTATCATAACGGTATTTTCGTAACAGGCACAATGAATATTATTGCCCAGAGACCCTTTGGTGTCAAGTATCCCCACAGCCGCATAGACCACGGAAATCCCGGCGGAAATTACCGCTGCGCCGATGATGAATATGTGATACTCTGCGGTATTTCCGATGCAAAGACCCTTCCCGGTTTGTATAAAATGCTGGGCATACCGGAAATGCTCGCCGATCCCAGATTTGATACCGGAGCCAAGCGCAGGGAAAACCGGAAGGAGTACTATGGGATTCTCGCTGCCGAATTCCGGAAAAAGACTGCCGATGCGTGGGAAACCCTTGCCCAGGAATATGATCTTCCCATTATGCGGATGAACCACTTTGCGGATGTTGCCGAGGATGAGCAGGCCTGGGCGAATGATTACCTGGAGCGGGTGGAATTTGCCAACGGTCGGGTGGATGTAATGCCCAGAAGCCCCATTGAAATGGGCTGTGTTCAGGACCTTAAAACCGTTCCTGCACCGCTGATTGGCGGCCACGGCAGGGAAGTGTTGAAGGATCTGGGTTATACAGATGAGAAAATCGAAGAAATGATCGCTTCCGGCGTTGTGACGATTCAGGAAGCCTGATAAAAAAGGACGGCAATCTGCCGCCCGCCTAAAAATGTAGGGGCGGCAATCTGCCGCCCGCAAAAAGGAGTATAATATATGTACGATTTTAGCAACAAATATGTAGTAGTAACCGGTGCCGGTAAGGGCATCGGCA
>JAZNDD010000090.1:0-13278 GCA_045587865.1 Faecousia sp. | reverse complement strand
TCTGTATTTTTGGGGCATCGAACCCCTAAAATACAGATGGGACGCCGAGGGCGGCGTCCCCTACGAACAAGCTGTCAAACAGAAATTTGATAAAATGAGGGAGGTGGCTCAAGACCTGAGCCACCTCCCAAAATTATTTTTATTCATCTGCAAAGTCTTCAGACTGAGCGCTGGGAACATCCAGTTCAGATGTTTTGTCTGCATTCACATAGGCCATCAGTTCGTCACCGGTGATGGTTTCCTTTACCAGCAAATACATAGCAATTTCATCCAGCAATGCCCGATTGTCGGACAGGATCTTCTTGGATTCTTCGTAGCACTTTGCAAGCAGACGCTGTACTTCCTTATCCACCAATGCGGAGGTTTCCTGAGAGCAGTCCAGATATGCCTGACCTTCCAGATATTCGTGATTCACGGAAGCCGGCGCCATTAGACCCAGCGCATCGCTCATACCGTACAAAGTCACCATATTTCTTGCAAGGGCTGTTGCCCGCTGAATGTCATTGGCAGCACCGGTAGTCTGCACCCCAAATACCACCTGCTCAGCAGCCCGGCCACCCACCAGGGTACGCAATTCGGTCAACAGTTCTGCGCCGGTCTGGAGGAATTTTTCCTCCTCAGGCATTTGCATTGTGTAGCCCAATGCACCGGAAGTATGGGGAACGATTGTGATTTTGGAAACTGGCTGTGCATTCTTTTCCAGCGCAGCGATCAGGGCATGACCCACCTCGTGATATGCCACCAGTCGCTTTTCTGTGTCGGTCAGAACCGTGTTCTTCTTTTCCGTACCAGCAATCACAGTTTCGAAGGAGACCAGCAGATCTTCCTGATTGACTGCCTTGCGACCCTTTCGAACTGCCCGGAGGGCAGCCTCGTTTACTAAGTTTGCCAGATCGGCACCTACTGCACCGGCAGTTGCCTGAGCGATCTTCCGCAGATCCACATCCTCGGAGAGCTTGATTTTCCGGGTGTGCACTTTCAGTGTGTCCAAACGGCCCTGAAGATTGGGACGGTCAACAATGATCCGCCGATCAAAACGACCGGGACGGAGAAGTGCTTTATCCAGAATCTCCGGACGGTTGGTAGCTGCCAGACAGACGATACCCTTAGAGGAATCGAAACCGTCGATTTCGCCCAGAAGTTGGTTCAGGGTCTGCTCCTGCTCGGTGTTGCTGCCGTACTTGGTATCCCGGGAACGACCCACTGCGTCAATTTCGTCAATAAAGACAATACAGGGGGCAACTTTAGCTGCCTGCTGAAACAGACTGCGCACACGGCTGGCACCCACACCTACAAACATTTCCACAAAGTCAGAACCGGAAATGGAGAAGAAGGGAACATTGGCTTCGCCAGCCACAGCCTTGGCAAGCAATGTTTTACCGGTACCGGGAGAGCCTACCAGCAGTGCGCCCTTAGGCAGTTTTGCACCGATTTCTGTGTATTTTTTGGGGTTATGCAAAAAGTCAATGATTTCCTGCAAAGACTCTTTTGCCTCATCCTGACCGGCCACATCCTGGAAGGTAACGCCGGTCTGCTTTTCCATATAGACCTTTGCTTTGTTGCCGCCGATGCCGCCCATCATTCCATCGCCACTGAAGCGCTTAGCAATGCTGCGCATAAATACAAACAGCAGCGCAAACATAATCACATAATACAAAATCATCATAATCATAGAGTTGTCCTCTGTGACTACCTGATTGACTGTGACACCCATTGCATCGAGTTCTTCTGCCAGGGTCATAACATCGCCTGCGGGAAGACCGGTGACGCAAGCCTTCTGCTGTGCAGGAGGCAAGGCTGCGGCTTCTTTCGTCATATATACTACGCGGTCGTAGTTGAATTCCACTTCGGAAAGGTTGTCAGCCTTAATTTCTGCCAGAAAATCGGAATAGGTAGTGGCCGTAAACTGACTTCCCTTAATGGCGCTAAACAGACTGCTTACCACTAAAATGACGGCAATGGTTGCAATCAGTGCAAACCAAAGACCCTTTGGCCGCTTGCCGTCACCGGAAGGTCGGTCGTTCTTATTATGATTATTCTCCATAGAGTGCTCCTTTTGTTAAAGGTATTTTGCCTATCATATCACATTTTGGAGCAGTCTGCAACGAAAGATACGATCTTTAAGGGTAAATTTTCTGTGAATTTCTTCCTGTTTTGTTGAGACTGTGAAAAAATAGCAGTTGAGAAGAACCGGGAAATCTGTTACAATAATATAAATGTTTATGCCCAACAGGAGAATCGATTATGAAAGAAGAATTCCGACGTAAAAAGCCCTATCCGGAGAAAGCAGAACGGGTAGAAGAAAATGAAGGCCAGATCGAAGGCCGTAATGCCTTAACAGAAGCCCTGCGCAGTGGAAGAACCATTGATAAGGTATTCATTGCTTCCGGGGATACCGATAAGGGATTGCAGCGCCTGGCGGCGAAGGCAAAGGATGCCGGCGCAGTGGTTGTCCCTGTGGACAGAAGAAAACTCGATGCTATGAGCACCACCCATTCCCATCAGGGTGTGATCGCGCTGGTGGCGGCAAAGGAATATGCATCCATTGATGATATTTTGCAGGCGGCGGCAGACAGAGGGGAGGCCCCCTTGCTGGTGATCTGCGATGAACTGTCCGATCCCCACAATCTGGGTGCGATCCTTCGGTCTGCTGAATGTGCCGGTGCTCACGGCGTAATCATTCCCAAGCGCCGCAGTGTGAGCCTGACCGCCACTGTGGCAAAGGCCTCTGCCGGTGCAATCGAGTATATGAAGGTGGCAAGAGTGACAAACATCAGCGCTACCATTGAGGAACTGAAGAAAAAAGGCGTATGGATCTTCGGTACTGCCGCAGAGGGTTCCATTCCAATGTATCAGGCGGACCTGACGGTCCCTGCAGCCGTTGTGATCGGCTCAGAAGGGGACGGAATGAGCCAGTTGGTTCGCAAAAAGTGCGATGTAACGGTCCATATCCCGATGGTAGGAAAAATTACATCGCTCAACGCCTCCGCCGCGGCAACGGTGCTGCTGTACGAAGCCGTCCGTCAGCGGTTGGGATGAGAGGAGATAGCCTATGGATGAACTGGAAAATCAGGAATTTGATTTAGAAGATATTATGCGGGAATTTTCAGACCATTCCCAAACGGAAGAACCGGATAAGGAACTGGCAGAAGAAATCAGCCAGATTGTTACTCAGGAACCGGAACCGGAGCAGGAGGAACAACCTTCTGTAACCGGCGATACCATCCGTATGGATGCCATCAGGCAGGATACAGTCCGCTTTGAGGCTGTGACCCAGGATACGGTTCGCATCGAGCCGGTGCAAAGCAAACTGCCGAAAGGTACTTACCGGGGGGCAGAACCCATCGAAGAGGAAGACATTCTTCCCGAAAATCCTGCGCAGGATGCTGCAAAGCCGGAAGACTTTAATGAAAATTGGGAGCCGGAATATGAGCAGCCTATGGGTCAGTATGTGCCGCCCCAGCCAATCGTATTTCATCCCAAATCCCGCTTGAAGGAATTAAAGCGCAAACTGGTAAACGGTCCGGAAAAGCGGTATTACGAACTTAGCGAGATCGGCGTAAGCAAATTGCAGGCAGCAATCTTCCTGAGCCTGTTGGTGGTACTGATTGGTGCCGGATCTACGGCAATGTATGCTATGGGTATGGTGAATGAAAACCGGATGCGGCTGATGGTGTTTGGTCAGTTCTTTGCAATGCTCCTGTCTGCACTGTTGGGTTCTTTCCAACTGATCGAGGGTGTTACAGACCTGTTCAAAAAACGGTTTACCCTCAATAGCCTTTTGGTATTTACATTTCTTGCCTGCTGTGCCGATGCGGTGCTGTGTCTGAAGGAATTGCGTGTGCCTTGCTGCGCTGCCTTTAGTCTGGAAGTGACAATGTCCCTGTGGAACACCTATCATCGCAGAAACACAGAAATCAGCCAGATGGACACAATGCGCAAAGCAAACCATCTGGATCGGATCTGCGCAATTGAAAATTACGATGAGGATCGGAAAGGCTTTGTCCGGGGAGAAGGCCAGGTGGAAGACTTTATGGATACCTATAAAGCCCCCTCCATGCCGGAAAAAATAATCCGGATCTACAGTCTGTGTGCTTTGGGCGTCAGTGTGATACTGGGTGCAGTGGCATTCGTATTTCACGGAATGTCTGCAGGCGTGCAGGTTCTGGCAGTTACCCTTTTGGCAGCAACACCGGCGTCTATGTTTATCACCCTCTCCCGCCCGATGGCGCTGCTGCAAAAGCGCCTGCATAAATTGGGTGCTGTCCTGTGCGGCTGGCAGGGTGTAAAGGGCCTGTGCGGCAAGGCAGTTTTCCCCATTCGCCACGAAGATCTGTTCCCTGCAGGTTCTGTGCGGATGAACGGCGTTAAGTTCTTTGGCAGCCGCAATCCTGACCAAATCGTTGCCTACTGCACCGCAGTGATTGCGGCAGACGGCGGCGGACTGACACCCCTGTTTACCCAGGTTCTGGACAGCCGCAACGGTCGCCATTATGATGCTGAGGATTTGCGTGTATATCCCGGTGGCGGTTTGGGCGCAGTGGTGGAAAATGAGATCGTTCTGGTTGGACCGATCCAGTTCCTGAAAGATATGGAAGTGGAAGTGCCGGAAGGCATCCGGGTCAATCAGGCAATTTGTGTGGCAGTAGAAGGGGAGTTCTGCGGACTGTTTGCCCTATCCTATGAGAAAACAAAAGCAGCCTCTGCCGGTCTGAGCACTTTGTGTTCCTATCGGGGCCTTTCCCCTGTGGTGGTTACCAATGATTTTACCTTGACAGAAAGTTTCCTGAAACAACGCTTTGGCATTAAGCCCCGGAAAATCCGTTTCCCGGAGCGGGAGCAGCGGGAAGCAATGCGTGCGTTGGAGCCGGATCCGGAAAATAAAACACTGCTCCTTGTAACATCCGGTGGTCTGGCACCCTTTGCTTACGGCGTTACCGGCGCAAGATCTCTGCGTACTGCCAGCATTTTAGGCACAGTGATCCATATGGCTGGCGGCGTGCTTGGCGTAGCAATGATGGGCGTGTTGACCCTTCTGGGAGCACTGGAATTATTGACGCCTGCCAATATGTTCCTGTACCAATTGGTGTGGCTGATCCCCGGTGTTTTGATCACGGAATGGACCCGCCAGATCTGATAGGCAAGGAATAATAAAAAATGACAAAAAAAGCATTGAAATCCATTTGATATTCGTGTATAATGTCTTTATTGTGGTGCCTCGGCACCCGGACTGTAAAGAGGAAGGTGTTCCTTCCCGAAAGGAGATTTAAATCTATGTATACAGCAAACGCCATTCGTAATATTTGTCTGCTGGGTCACAGCGGCAGCGGTAAAACTGCTTTGGCAGAAAGCCTGCTCTATATGACCGGCGCTATTGACCGCATCGGCAAGAATGCCGACGGTAATACCGTTTGTGACTATGACCCTGAGGAGATCCGCCGCAATATTTCCATTTCCACTGCGGTTGTACCTCTGCAGTACCATAACAATAAGATTAACATTCTGGATACCCCCGGCGGCTTTGACTTCTCCGGTGCGGTTATGGAAGCCCTGCGTGCTGCTGACGCAGCCATCATCGTTTGCTCCGCAAAGGACGGTATCACGGTTGGTGTGGAGAAGGCCTGGAAATACTGCGAAGAGCGCAATATGCCCTGCTTCATCTACATTTCCAAGGTTGACGAGGATAACTCCGACTACAACGCAACTTTCAATGCCCTGCGTGAAAAGTATGGCAACAAGGTCGCTCCCGTGGTCGTTCCCATTTGGGATGCAAACCGCAAGGTTACCGGCATTATCGATGTGCTCAATAAGCGCGCATACGAAATGCAGAACTTAAAGCGCGTGGAGATCGATGTTCCGGAAGGAAAGGAAGATGTGATCACCGAGTTCAACGACGCACTGAAAGAGTCCGTTGCAGAAACCAGCGAAGAGTTTATGGATAAGTTCTTCGGCGGTGAGGACTTTACCTATGCAGAAATGATCAAGGGTATGCACAAGGGCGTTCTGGACAGAAGCCTGTTCCCGGTTCTGTGCGGCTCCGGTATGAACTGCCTAGGCAGCCTGATGCTGATGGACCACATCATCGACCTGCTTCCCAACCCTGTTGAGGGCAACTACCACAAGGCAACTCTGGCTGATGGCACTACCGAGGAATTCGTAGTTTCTCCCGGCGGCGTTCCTGCTGCCTTTGTTTGGAAGACCGTTTCCGATCAGTACGGCAAGTACTCCTTTGTGAAGGTCCTGTCCGGCGAGATCACTGCAGAGACCACTTTGGTCAACGCCCGTACCGGTGAGACTGAGAAATTGGGCCGCCTGTATTCTATGTGCGGCAAGAAGGCGACAGAAGTTAAGCATCTGACCTGCGGCGATATCGGCGCATTTGGTAAGATGGATAAGGTTAAGACCGGCGATACCCTGTGTGACCCCCGCAAGGTGGTTTCCCTGAAGGGTATCCCCTATGCAGAGCCCTGCTATTCTATGGCAATCGCCCCCAAGGTGAAGGGTCAGGAAGAAAAGGTCGGCACTGGTCTGAACCGCCTGAATGAGGAAGATCCCTCCTTCACTCTGGTAAACAATGCGGAGACCCATCAGTTGGTCCTCTCCGGTGCCGGTGATCAGCAGCTGGATGTGCTGGTTTCCAAACTGAAGAGCCGTTTTGGCGTGGACGCTGTTCTGTCTCCGGCAAAGATCGCATACCGGGAGAAGATCAAGAAGAAGGTAGAGGCCCACGGCCGTCATAAGAAGCAGACCGGCGGTTCCGGCCAGTTCGGTGATGTTTGGGTTCGCTTTGAGCCCCAGGAAGAGCAGGATGAACTGATCTTTGATGTGGCAGTTGTTGGCGGTGCAGTTCCCAAGAACTTCAACCCCGCTGTCGAAAAGGGTCTGCAGGAAGCAGTTCTGAAGGGACCTTTGGCTGGCTATCCTATGGTCGGTCTGAAGGCTACCTTGTACGACGGTTCTTACCACCCTGTTGACTCCAACGAAATGGCGTGTAAGTTGGCTGCGATCCTGTCCTTTAAGGAAGCAATGCCCAATGCCGCTCCCACACTGCTGGAACCTGTGATGAGCCTGCAGGTGACTGTTCCCGATACTTATATGGGCGATGTGATCGGCGACCTGAACAAGCGCCGCGGCCGCGTGATGGGTATGAATCCGGACAGCGACGGCAATACCGTTGTGGAAGCAGAAGTGCCTATGGCTGAAATGAGCACCTATGCCATCGATCTGCGTGCAATGACCCAGGCAAGAGGTTCTTTCACAATGGCATTTGAGCGCTATGAGGAAGTTCCCAAGGCAAATCAGCAGAAGATCATCGACGAAGCCAAGGAAGAAGAATAATCGGTATTTTAAGTGCCGCAGGTTGTTACCTGCGGCACTCTTTACGGAAAACAAACAGGAGCAATAATGAAAAAAGAAATCCAGCTTTCGGATCATTTTGGTTATAGACATTTGATTCGTTTTACAATGCCTGCGATACTGATGATGATCTTCACATCGATTTACGGTGTGGTGGATGGTTTCTTTGTATCCAACTATGTAGGTAAAACGCCCTTTGCAGCGGTGAACTTTATTATGCCCTATTTGATGGTGGTAGGTGCCATGGGCTTTATGTTTGGTACAGGCGGCAGCGCTCTGATCGCAAAGACAATGGGCGAGGGACATCGGGAAAAGGCGCAGGATATTTTTTCCCTGCTGGTATATGCAACGGTGATCAGCGGTGTGGCAATTGCTGTGCTGAGCATTTTGTTCCTCAGACCCATCGCCACTTGCCTGGGAGCAGAGGGTCAGATGCTGAATGACTGCGTTGTATACGGCAGAATTATCCTGATTGCGTTGCCGTTTTTGATGGTGCAGTATGCTTTTTCCAGTTTTGTAATCACTGCGGAAAAACCGAAACTGGGTCTTATTGTGACAGTGATTGCCGGTGTAACCAATATGGCAGGCGACTATTTGTTTATGGTTGTATTGGACTGGGGCATTGTTGGTGCCGCGCTGGCAACAGCAATCGGCCAGGTAGTCGGCGGTGTGATTCCACTGGTGTATTTTGCCCGTAAAAACACAAGTTGCCTGCAAATCGGAAAGCCCAAATGGGATGCGGGCGCACTTTTTCGTACCTTCACCAATGGTTCGTCGGAATTGATGAGCAATATTTCAATGTCTGTTGTGGGTATGCTCTATAATGTCCAACTGATCCAGTATGCAGGAGAAAACGGCGTAGCGGCATACGGCACACTGATGTATGTGAACTTCATCTTTATTTCTGTGTTTATCGGATATGCAACCGGTGTGGCACCGGTCATCAGCTTCCATTACGGCGCAGACAATTCCGGGGAAGTAAAGGGATTACGAAAACGCAGTACGGTGATCATTTTGATTGTGTCGGTTTTGATGTTTGCGGCATCGGAATTTTTAGCAGCACCTCTGGCGAAAATATTTGTCGGCTATGACAAGGATCTTCTGGAAATGACTGAGCATGCCTTTGGCATCTATGCATTTAGTTTTCTGTTTGCAGGATTTGCCATCTTTGGTTCATCCTTCTTTACCGCCCTAAACGACGGCTTGACCTCTGCGCTGATCTCCTTTTTAAGGACACTGCTGTTTCAAAGTGCGGCGGTAATGCTGATGCCCCTTGTTTGGGAGTTGGACGGCATTTGGTATTCCGCCGTGGCGGCAGAAATTATGGCAGTGGCAGCGACAATTGTATTTTTGCTTATAAAACGGAAGAAGTATCCATATTAAAGAAAGGCTTGACCCTCGGGTCAAGCCTTTTTTAGAACACTATATGAAGTAATTCCTGAAAATCATAAATGTAAAAGTCGTTGGCTTCTTTCATCTGTTCCACATAGTCCCGGGAAGAGTCGTCGTAGACACCGCAAACTTTCATACCTGCAGTTTTTGCAGTTTGATCGGCACTCAGATTGTCGTCCAGGAACAAAACATTTTCCACAGAGGTGTTCAGTTTCTCAGCAACGCGTACATAGATCTGAGGATCTGCTTTTGTGGTGTTGAAATCGTCACAGGACCAGACATTGTCAAACAGATCCCATAAGCCCAGCCGCGTTAAGCAAGCATCCAGCGTAATATGGGGACTGGCAGTGAGCACATTCAGGCTGGCACCCCGGCTTTTTAATTCCCGGAGAACTTCCGGAACATTGACTTTCGGGGGAATGGTGTAAAAATAGGCATCCATCATATAGTCCTTCATAATGCCCATCAGTTGCTCTTTTTGCATCTTCACACCCATCTGATTGATGTAATATTCCGCAGTTCCGTTCAGCCCCAAAGGTGTAATGATCTTAATAATATTACTGTCATAGCAAATGCTGTTCTCGTCTAAAATACGTAGCATCGCGGAAACAAAAGTGGGCATAGAGTCTACCAATGTTCCGTCAAAATCGAATAGATATGCCTTTTTCATATTACAGAAGATCTTTTATGTAGTAGGGGCGGGTAACGGCATATGTGCCATCCGGTGCAGTAACGGTGATGTAGAGGAATGCATCGGGATCGTCTTTGGTTTTCTCAAGGATGTTGTCAAGTTGGAATTCTGCCTCCCGGAGGGGTTGATCCTTGGCAAGGACAACACCTGCCCGCCGTCCGTAGGTTTCCATACGGATGCTTTGTGCATCTGAGCAAGTTACCTTCAGCATAGTTCCTTCAAAGGTCAAGTCTGTGATCTGCGGGCCGCAGGACATATAGAAATCGCCCTTTTCCAGTGCTTCGATGACACTTTCGTAAGTAAGCGCCTTTGCGCCCACCATAATCCAGGACTGACCCAGTGCTCTGGGGAAATGCATATCATCCGTGCCTACGGGGAAAATGCAATTACCCTGGTTCAAAAGATCCTTGTAGACCCGAATGTTGTTTTCATTATGTCCAAGCATACAGCACTCAGTATTTCGTACTTCCATACCCCACAGACCCTTCAGGGGTGCATAGTCCGGATAACTCTGGCAGGACCAGGTGGGATGGTTGTACATTACCAGGAAGCCCTTTTCATTGGCCTTAGCGATCATAGCGTTAATAGACTCCGGATTGCACTGAATATCCATATTGTCGTACTGGATTTGGCTGTCCAATTCCTCTGCAACCGTAAACCAGCGATATCGCTTAGCCGGGAACCAGAGATTGTCCGGCTTCTTAGCGATCAGATTCAGGTGATAAGTTTGTCCTTTGTATGTCTTATAATTCTCACTGTTGATATTGATCTCCACACCGGTGAGCATCAGAAAGTCCGGTTCAGTCATATCAGAGTGATTGACAATGGTGTTATGGTCTGTCATGCAGAGAATTTGATAGCCAAGTGCTTTATAGGCATCTTTTACTTCCTGACAGGACAATTTGCCATCGGAGATGGTGCTGTGGGTATGGAGATTTGCTTTGTAATATTGGGTTTTCGGTAACAAATGAATAGGTTTACACATAAGAACACCTCCAGAATTTTACACATTATAGCATATTTTTTATGCATTGACAACGCAAAGTTTAGAAAACTGTAATACTTGCATTTTTGTGTGCCGGTGGTATAATAGAGCGTATCTACAAAAAAAGAAGGCAAAGACTATGCGCATCATTGATATTCACACACATATTTACCCCGAACCGGTGGCACAGAAGGCTACCAACAGCATCCAGGATTTTTATGAGCTGGACGGGGGTGGAATGAACGGCACCGTTTCTATGCTCAGGGAGCGGGGAAAGAAGGCCGGCATTTCCCAGTATGTTGTTCTGCCGGTGGCAGTTTTGCCGGACCGCACCCGCCATATTAACGAGTTTATATTGCAGCAGGCAGCCCAGCATGATGATTTTATTGGCTTCGGCACGATCCACGCCCTTCAGGCGGATGTTGCCGGGGAAGCCCAGTACATTCTGGATAAGGGACTGAAGGGCATTAAGATGCACCCGGATTTTCAGCATTTTGACATTGACGATCCCCGGCTGTTTCCCGCCTATGAGGCAGTGTCCGGGCGCATTCCTGTTATGTTTCATATGGGTGACCCCCGCTATGATTATTCCCGGCCTGCCCGCCTGCATCATTTGCTGGAGCTGTTTCCAAAGCTGGATGTGATTGCTGCCCACTTTGGGGGCTACAAGCTCTACGAGGAAGCCTATGCGCAACTAAAGGACACAAACTGTATTTTCGATATTTCCAGTTCGTTAATGTTTATGGACGAGGGCGTGGCTGAGGAGTATATCAACCGCTACGGCGCAGAAAGAATGGCATACGGCACGGATTATCCCCTGTGGGATCCTGTGAAAGAGGTGCAGCGGTTTTTGCAGCTGAAGCTAAGTGACGACAAAAAAGAGCAGATCGCCTGGAAAACCGCCCACAGCTTCCTGAAATTATGAAAAGGATTGATCAAATGACTTCCTATGAAAAGGCGCAGGCGCTGGTGCAGCGGCTGATTGCGCTAGGCTGGCATATTTCCTTCGCGGAATCCTGCACCGGCGGCAAGGCAGCTGCGGGGCTTGTGGATGTGGCGGATGCATCGAAGGTGTTCGATGTATCCTTTGTGACCTATGCAAACGATGCAAAGATCCGCTGTGTGGGCGTATCTGCGGATGCTATCAGGCAGTACGGCGTGGTCAGTGAGCCGGTGGCTGCCCAAATGGCAGCGGGGGCGGCACAGGCGGCAAACGCCCAGGTAGGCGTTGGAATTTCCGGCGTGGCAGGACCAAGCGGCGGCACAGCTGAAAAGCCTGTGGGGATGGTCTGCTTTGGCTTTTATATTGACGGAAAGATCTGCACAAAGACTGTGCAGTTTGGAGATATCGGAAGAAATGCTGTCAGAGACAGCAGTGTGGAATTTGTGTACGATACCCTTTTGCAGCTACTGCACGAATGGACAATGGACAATTGACAATGGACAATTTCGGTATTTCCTTCGGAAATGATTATAAGATAGTCCGCTTTGCGGACACATTCATTTTGCATTTTGCATTTTGCACTTTGCATTAAATAAAAAGGACGATTGCAAGCACTTGTTTTGCAATCGTCCATTTTTTTGGAATACTTATTTACCAACCTTTACGCGCCAACCCTTGTTGTCGGGCAGCTTGCCCAGCTGGATGCCGGTGATGGTGTCGTAGAGCTTCATACTCAGAGGACCGGTCTCACCGTTTGCAATGGTCATAACCTCATCCTTATAGCGCAGTTTGCCAACAGGGGAGATGACTGCGGCTGTACCGGTACCCCAGACCTCTTCCAGCGTGCCGTTGTTCTGGGCTTCCAGAAGCTCGTCAGCAGAGATCTTCCGCTCCTCAACCTCGTAGCCCCATTCCTTGCAAAGCTGGATGGTGGAGTCACGGGTGATACCGGGCAGGATAGAGCCGCTGAGGGCGGGGGTGACCACCTTGCCGGCGATCTTGAAGAAGATGTTCATTGCGCCCACTTCTTCAATGTACTTGCGCTCCACGCCGTCCAGCCACAAAACCTGGGAGAAGCCTGCATCGTGTGCCTTCTGCTGGGCGATCAGGCTGGCTGCATAGTTGCCGCCGGTCTTGGCAAAGCCGATACCGCCGCGGACTGCGCGCACATACTCGTCCTCGATCCAGATACCCACAGGGGCAAGACCGCTTTCGTAGTATGCGCCGCTGGGGGAGAGGATCACCATAAACAGGTAGGTCTTGGAGGGTGCAACGCCCAAAAATTCATCGGTTGCAATGATGAAGGGACGGATGTACAGGGAAGTGCCGGGCTCGGTGGGGATGCAGTCCCGATCCACATCCACAACAGCGCTCACAGCCTGCACAAAATCCTCCACAGGCAGCTGGGGGATCACCAGACGGTCGTTGGTGTTGTTGGTGCGCTTGGCGTTCATATCGGGGCGGAACAGGTAGACATCGCCGTTTTCGCCCTTGTAGGCCTTCAGACCCTCAAACATTTCCTGGCCGTAATGGTAGACCATGGCGGCAGGAGAGAGGGAAATGTTGTGGAAGGGCTCGATGCGGGGGTCGTGCCAGCCCTTGCCCTCGGTGTAGTTCATAACGAACATGTGATCCGTGAAGATCTTGCCGAAGCCCAGCTTCTGACCCTTGGCGGGCTTTGCCTTGGGCTGGGTGGTTTTCTGGATTTTAATATCAAGCATGATAAAACATCCTTTCAATTAGTAATCGTAGCCGATCTGCAGAGCCTTGCAGTTGATGTCGATGAGGCCTGCCTTCTTGGCGGGGATGAAGGATTCCAGAGTCTCCTTGTTGCCCTCGAAGGAAACAGCGTCCAGCTCCTTCAGAACCTTGCCGGTGAGGATCATGTTTGCCAAAGTGGCAAAACCCGCA
>JAZNDD010000089.1:0-5921 GCA_045587865.1 Faecousia sp. | reverse complement strand
CGATACCCAAAAAATACAGAAATATTGGAAAACTGCAGGAAATCCGCCCATCGAGGACGGATTTCCTGATGGGACGCCGAGGGCGGCGTCCCCTACGAAGCTGTTCGATAAACAGAAATTTGACGGTTGAAACGGCGCGTTGCATTCAGATTATTCGAATCCCTGTATCACCCACCCCAGAAAAAAAGACAGACCCGTTGAAACAAATTATCAAATGAAATCGCAAGTACCTTGCGATGAAATCTGCTTTGCAGATGAAATCTAAGCTCTCGCTTAGATGAAATGAAATCCACTCATCGCCGCAGCGATTTCACCCCCGCAGGGGATTTCATTATCGGAGATGATTTCACCCACCCGTAAGGGTGGATTTCACTGAAAAAAGACAGACCCGAAGGTCTGTCTTTTTTCTGGGGTGGGTGATGGGATTCGAACCCACGAATACCGGAACCACAATCCGGGGCCTTAACCGCTTGGCGACACCCACCATATTTGAAGTTGAGAGTTAAATGAAATCGCCGCAGCGATTTCACCCCCGCAGGGGATTTCATCATCGGACATGATTTCACCCACCCGTAAGGGTGGATTTAACTGAAAACCGACTTGGCAGTTTTTCTGGCACGCCAGGAGGGACTCGAACCCCCGACCTACTGCTTAGAAGGCAGTTGCTCTATCCAGCTGAGCTACTGGCGCATTTACAGTGGAGCGGGTGACGGGAATCGGACCCGCGTATCCAGCTTGGAAGGCTGGTGTTCTACCATTGAACTACACCCGCAAATCCTTGTATCCTGGCTGATTCGGCTAAAGGATTCTAGCATAATTTTTCCACAATGTCAAGGCTTATTCCCAGAATTTCCGGGATTTTTTTATAAATTACATCTGCAACTGCCCCTTGTCCGCAGGGACACACATTGGGAAACCGGTCTGCAACCACCCCATCTGAAGGGCAAAAGGCATAATCTGCGCCCTCCAGCATCGTCAGATCATTTTCCGCATCTCCCACACAAACCAAGATCTTCCGACCCAGTTTTTTCTGCAACTGCCGTGCCGCCTGAAGTTTACTGACCCCTTTTGCGTGGACATCAATGATCCGGGGCGCTGCCCGGAACACCTCCACTTTGTCCCCATACAGCCTGCGCAGTGTCTGCTCTGCCCGGTCCATCCGCGCCAGTTCCTCCTGTGTGCCGGAAAACAGTTGTGCGATGGTTTTTTCCGGTGTTTTCCCGAATAAAGCAAATTTTATAAAGGGACCCATATCCTTATCCGGAGCAGCAGGCTCATGGAGCCAATCCACCCCGTCATAAAAGGCTTCATATTCCTCATTTGCATCCACAAGGTAATGATTTTTCACGCCCTGAACTTCCAGATTCAACTCCGGAAATAAATTCTGCACAGTACGGAGGGTTTCCCACAAATCCAAGTCGATGGGATGCAGGTCGATCAGTTTCCCGCTGTCATAGGCGGCACTGCCATTATACAGCAAAAAAGGTGCATTCACCGGGATCGTTTTCAGATAATGGCGAAAGGTATTTGTGCTTCTTCCGGTGTTCATTGTAAATACGCCGCCGTTATTGATAAAATAGCGGATCGCCTCTAAATTCCGCTCCGGTATGGTGGAATCCGGACCGGTAAGAGTCCGGTCAAAATCTGCTGTCAGTAAAATATCGGAAAACATCGTTGCTCCTTGTTTCTATTGCTTGGCTCCCTCGCTGAGAGGGCTGGCACCGCAGGCGACTGGGGACGTGTCGTTCTTGAGGTCGGACAACCCCTGTGTCACGGCTATCGCCGTGTCTGCCTATGAGGGGAAGCGCTTTCACCATTCTTTTACAATCCCAGGAAGGTGCTCTCTTCCTCTCTGACCAGGTTTCTGTTCCGGTGGTAAATGTTTACGTACTTGAGGGCATTGAACCGGGGACTGCCCTTAAACTGGTAGATCCGGTCATTATGATATATGTTCAGTTTGTTGCGTCCCAACACCACAACGGCGTACACTTCCTCAAAGGGAAGTACCACTTCCGTTTCCAGACCTTCGTCCAGCACTACCCGGTTGCCGTACAAAGAAAGGTTCACCTGCTCCTGAAGAAGGTTTTTCTTCCGGAACACGATCACTTCCCAAACCTTTGCCTGATCCCGGTAGATGGGTGTGTCTATAAAATCAGCCGTGTTGAGTTGGTTTACATAATTATACTGATAATCGTACCAATCTGCTGCAAAACGGAAGGGGAATTCCCCATTGACGCCCTCAAATTCCTTAGTGGGCAGGTAGCGTGCCTGCTTGCCGCACTTTTTGCAGGTAATCAGATCTCCCTGGCTTTCAAATTCGCTCAGGCCGCAATCGGGACATACATAGACCATCCGTTCCAGGTATTGCGCCAGGTTCTTGCTCCGGTATTCTCCGCTGACACAGGCTTCGTTTACATACAGTTCCTGACGGATCACCTGATACAGTTCCTCGTTGGTCATTTCCTGGTATTCTTCCGGCTCTATGACCCGGCTGACGCCGGCGCGGATCTTGCCTTTCCGGAAGCCATCGCACCAGCGGGGCTGGATGCCGTAGCCGCCTTCGATCCGATACAGGGCGATGGGCAATTTCATTTTCTTTGCCAGTGCGCCCACGGCGGGGTTAATATAGACCGTTCTTCCATCATAGGTACGGTTTCCTTCCGGCGCCATCGCAATGGTGCCGCCCTCCCGAGCAACCCGCAGGCAGGTCATAACCGCCTGGGGATCGGTGGTCTGCTTCCGGATGGGGATCGGTGCAACTGCATATTGGAGCAGTTTAGAGATCCAACCCAGAGAGAAAATATCCTCCGTGGAAATATAATACACCGGTTTTGGCATACTCATTCCCACAAAGAACTGATCAAAGGAGGTCTGGTGATTAAACAGCACCAGATAAGGCCGGTTCTTTTGCTGGGGGAACTTATCGATTTTAATGCGGAGTTTTAATCTCACATAGGTTCCGACGATCCACCGGGCCACTCTGGTGATCACCTTATGACGATACCGCATCCATTTTTTTCTGGTTTTCTTTTTCTGCATATATACTCCTGCCTGTTATTCTCCGGTCACCCGGTCTTCAATTCGCGTCAGGGCATAGGCCATAGCCTGATAAGTTTCTTCCGAGATCTTATCCAGATAGCCTGCCTCATAAGCCTCCATTGCCTGTTGGATCCGCACAACTTTTACCGGCTTTCCTTCCTCTGTAACTGTGAACACAGGGGTGTAGTCGTAGCCGGTCACTTTTGTTTCCCCGGTTTCATTATTTTTGGTGATCTCCAGATTTAAGATTACAGAATACTCTGAACCGGATCGGGCGGCATCTCCAAAGAAATCTCCCAGAGAATAGGCAACAAATGTGCCCTTTTCGGGATCAAACTCCATTTTCTGAACATAGTGAGAATGGGTGCCTACCACCACATCCACACCTTTCTCCTGGAAAAGCGCCAAAATCTTTTTCTGGCTGCTGCTGATGGTATCGTTAAACTCACTGCCCCAGTGGAGCATTGCGATCACCACATCCGGCTTTTCCCGCTGCATTGCATCCAGCACTGCAGAAATACCTTCCGTATCGATTTCCTGATAGGTGCTGTCGTAGTCCTTATACAGCACATTGACACATCCGGTGCCGTCGGCAGGCAGTGCCAAACCGTCCATACCTTTGGTAAAGGCGGTGATACCCACCCGAATGCCGTTGATCTGGCAGATCTGATAGCCCTTTCCGGCTTTTGCATCCTCCTGGGTTGCGTAAGCGCCCAACGGTTCCATACCGGCGGCGCGCACTGCAGTGACGGTATCTCCCAGTCCGGAAAGTCCCCGGCTGATGGAATAGGAATTGGCGATCTGCAAGTAGTCCACACCAGCCTTGTCCAGTGCTTTTGCCAGGGTATCTGGTGCAGAGTCTGCGCCATAAGGTGCGCCGCAAAGGTTTCCTTCAAAGTTCAGGGCGGTAATGTCGCCCTCTGCCAGCAGATGGGCTACATCCATAAAGGTTTCTTTATAATCATATTCTGCGCCACCGGCAGCCACCACGCCTTCTGTTATATTCAGGTCGCCCGCCGCCACAAAGTGGATGGTGGTTTCCGGCGCTTGGGTCGGTTGTTCCGTCTGGGTGGTCTGCTCCGGCTGAGTCTGCACCGGTATCGTGGTCTCCCTGGGGGATTCTCCGCCCCTGGACAGGGCGATGATCAGCACCGCACAGGCAATCAGCACCACTGCCGCAATACCCAGACCGATCAGCAATTTGCGCCTTTGGGCAGCCTGTTGTGCCCGCATAGCGGCCCGCTGGGCCCGCTGCTTTTTCATCTTCTCCGGGTCTAAAGCCATACTGCCCCTCCTTAAGTCCATAGTTAATAACATTTTACACTATTTCCGCCAATTTCACAACCCCGTTTTTTTCAAAATGCAGGATGCAAATCGAATGTGTCCGCGGACCGGAATGGACAATTGACAATGGATAATGGACAATTTTATTTCGCGGGAAAGGTTTTCGATTATAACAAAAGAATACCGCGTCATCCTGAGCGACTGAAAGGAGTCGAAGGATCTGCGCACTTTCGTTACCTATAAGCTGTAATCGGTGCCAAGATCCTTCCACTTGCTATGCTCGGTCAGGATGACGCATTTTAGACAAATATACGCAACCATCGTACCTGCTCCATAATTTTCAATTTTCAACTTTCAATTGTCAATTGACAATATTGGGGTTTGTCCGTAAAATATATCCAGAAAGGATCAAGGAGGGCGAAATATGGAAAAAATCACACTCCCTGTGGGTCGGTTTGCTCCCACGCCCTCCGGGCGGATGCATTTGGGAAATGTATTTTCCTTTCTGATTGCCTGGCTGTCTGTACGCAGTCGGGGTGGCAGTATGATCCTGCGAATGGAAGATCTGGACACCCAGCGTACCAATCCGGAAAATGCCCGCATTCTCCGGGAGGACCTTTTATGGCTGGGTCTTGACTGGGATCTGGAAACTCCGCCCCAAAGTCAGAGAAATGAGGTTTATCAGGAATATTTCCGGAAACTTCTGGATATGGAACTTCTGTACCCCTGCTACTGCACCCGCAATCAACTCCATTCGATCAATGCTCCCCATTTGTCCGACGGCACTTATATTTACCCCGGCACTTGCCGAAATCTCACAGACGCCCAGCGGGCAGAATTTGACCGCAGTCCTGCCTGGCGGGTGAAAGTGCCCGATAAGCAGTGGACGGTAAGGGATCTGCTCCAGGGGGAATACCGAGAAAACCTGGCAAAAGACTGCGGGGATTTTGTGGTGCGCCGTTCCGACAAAATGTTTGTCTACCAACTGGCGGTGACCGTGGATGACGGACTTTCCGGAGTCACAGAAGTTGTTCGGGGTTCTGATCTGCTCAGTTCTGCCCCCCGGCAGATGTATTTGCAGGAACTGTTTGGATTTTCCCATCCGGTTTACGGACATATTCCCCTGCTGGTGGCACCGGACGGACGCCGCCTGAGTAAGCGGGATAAGGATACGGATCTGGGGTGCTTGCGCAGTCGGTGCACACCGGAGAAAATCATCGGTATGCTGGCTTTTGCCAGCGGACTGATTGATGTGCAAAGAGATGTTTCCACGAAAGAATTGCTGGAAGAATTCTCCTGGGCAAAACTTTCCAGTGCCCCGATTTGTCTGGATTTATCTCCCCTGATTTTCTGATACACAAAATTTTCCGGGAAAAGCAAAGATTTTTCTTGACAAAACTGCACACACTGTTTATAATAACGAAGTCGATTTCCGCTTATAGGGAAATCTGCAGGAATATATGGCGGCGTAACTCAGCTGGTAGAGTACCCGGTTCATACCCGGTATGTCACCTGTTCGAATCAGGTCGCCGCTACCAGGCCCGTTGGTCAAGCGGTTAAGACACCGCCCTTTCACGGCGGTAACATGGGTTCGATTC
>JAZNDD010000088.1:0-5963 GCA_045587865.1 Faecousia sp. | reverse complement strand
CAGGGGTTCGATTCCCCTCACCTCCACCAATAAAAATGACCGCCGTCTGGCGGGCATTTTTATTGGTGGAGGTGAGGATCCGGAATCGAATAATCTAAATGCATTCCCATCACTTATAAAAACTATTCCCCCCGATGAATTCACGCACAAGGCTTGTGGGTGGGATCTCATCATCCACATCCGCTTCCACAATGTAATTGAGTACCTTTACAATTCCCCGCACTGTCTCGTAGCAAGGATCTTCCGGCTGGATTTCTGCAAGCAGAGGGTAAATGTGTTTCTTCAACACCGCCAATTCATATAGTGTTGAACTATTAAAGAACATATCCGCATTTTCCTGGAATGGGAATATCCATCGCTTTTCCCCTCTTCGGACACTGTCCCACATCTGGACTGTTTTCTCAACCGATGCGCCCCTGGTCTCGTAGTCACGCACAATCCTACGCAAAAGACGAAGTAGGCTGGTGGGGATTCTGTTGTGATCATCCAGACACAAGGGCAGCAGAGGGCTCACATATAGTCTAAATACCATATCCATACCGATGGAGTCCGGTAAAAGTGTGGGATTTAATGCGTGCAACCCCTCCACTATGATCACCGTATCTTTATAGAGACGGAGTTTATTGCCCCGATATTCCCGCTTTCCCTTCACAAAATTAAAACTGGGCAATTCCACTTCTCCACCTGCAATCAGTGTAGATATGTGACTGCGAAACAGATCTGTATCAATGGTATTGATATGTTCAAGATCAATTTTTCCATCCGCACCGGGTGCAATCTTCTCTCGATCGATATAATAATCATCCAGGCTCATCAATACAGGCTTTTTCCCGTGGACACGAAGTTGTGCTGCCAACCGGTTTGCAGAAGTGGTTTTGCCGGAGGAACTGGGACCAGCCAGCAAAACTGCTTTTGCACAGCGTTGACAGATCATATCTGCTGCCTGGGAAAACCGCTTTTCGTGAAGGGCTTCATTTACGCGGATCAGATCCCGTATTTTTCCGTTTAAGACCAAATCATTTAAGTCTGCAACCGTTTCACATTCCATCAGTTCGCACCAGCGCTTGCCTTCTATGCTCACTGACAAAAAACGGGGCATTTCTTCATATTGTGCAACACGATCCGGCGCATTTTGATCCGGATAAATGAACATAAATCCCCCGTCCATCGGACGAATTTCCCATACTTGTAAATATCCGGTAGAAGGCAAAAGCTCACCGTAATAATAGTCAGAAAATTCACCGTATGAATATAAGTCAAAGTAAGATTCCTGACGCCACTGAAGCAGTCTAGCCTTATCTGCCCGTCCGTTATTTTGAAACCACGAAATTGCTTCCTCTTTACTCACACGGCGACGAATCAGAGGTATATTCTCCTGCTGCAGTAAGTTTACCTGCTTCACTAATTTTTCTACAGAGAAATCTTCTGCATCAACTACCTCAATCAGCAGTGCCTGCCCTACAGTACAACTGACTTTCGCCCTTGCAGATGGCCACAACTGACGAATAGCCATAAACAAAACATACTGAGCCGTGCGAATATATACATCCCGACCAACAGGATCGTCATAGCGCAATAGTTGAATGATGCCACCCGATGCAGCCATTGCTCTGCGAATTGATTGGCGATCCGGCGCAGCATCTTTCTGCCTGACCGGTATATAGTTTAAATTAAACACTTCACCGGCAATCTTAGCCGCCAAAGGGCGCTGAGAAAGAGAATTTGATTCCAGACCCATTTTGCGTACTAATTCCAAAAGTGACTGTCCTGGCTTTGGTATGCAAGTTTTTCCATCAATCCATAACTTCATAGCATTACCTCATAAAACACGCAAGGCGGGCTTACGCCCGCCTTGACCAAATCGTTATTCCTGACCGATCGTCATAATATCATAGGGCGTCGTCTGATAAACAAAATAATTCAACCAATTGGAAAACAGCAAATTCGCGTGTCCGCGCCACCGAACAATCGGTTCTTGTGTATCATCATTGCCTGGGAAATAGTTTTCCGGCACACTGATGGGAAGTCCCTGATTCTTATCCCGGAAATATTCCTTCTTCAGTGTATCCGGATCGTATTCAGAATGTCCGGTAATAAAAATCTGACGGCCTTCTTTACTGGTCACCGCATAAACACCGGCTTCCGGAGAAGATGCCAGAATTTTCAGTTCCGGAACAGCCTCAATTTCCTCCCGCAGTACAGTGGAATGACGGGAATGAGGTGCCCAGAAAACATCATCAAATCCCCGCAGAAGGATCGAGCGTTTATATTCCACACTGTGCGGGAAAACGCCGAACATTTTTTGATTCAACTGGTGCTTTTTAATTCCGTAGTGATAGTATAAACCTGCCTGAGCACCCCAGCAAATATGGAATGTAGAATGCACATTTGTCTTGCTCCACTCCATAATCTGGCAAAGTTCCTGCCAGTAATCCACATCCTCAAAAGGAATATTCTCAACCGGAGCACCGGTGATGACCATTCCGTCGAATTTTCTATGCTTGAGTTCTTCAAAACTTTTATAGAAAGTCAGAAGGTGATCCGCTGAAACATTTTTGGATACGTGAGAACTGGTATGCATCAGTTCCAGGCGAACCTGAAGCGGTGTATTACCCAAAAGACGGGAAAGTTGCGTTTCCGTCACTACCTTGGTGGGCATTAAGTTTAGCAGAACAATCTCCAGCGGACGAATATCCTGGGTTACTGCCCGATTTTCGGTCATAACAAATATATTCTCCTGCTGAAGGGTCGTTGCTGCAGGTAAATCATTAGGAATTTGAATGGGCAATGTTCGTCCCCCCTTTTTCTCTTTTTGCATATTCTACTAGAAAACCGTTTCTTTGTCAAACTGCAAATTCTTCAAGGGTCGTATTCCGATAATAATAAGTTAAAATTTCATCAAATGTACTCCCGGAAACCGCCATTGCATCTGCTCCATACTGGCTCATTCCAACTCTGTGGCCAAATCCTTTTGTGGTTACTGTTACTGTATTTCCAACTGCAGTCATTACAAAAGCCGTTGAACGCAGTCCCAGCAATTGCCGGACTTGGGTGCCGCTGTATTCCTGCCCACAAACAGAAATCCTTTCTACGCCACCGCCTTTTGTATAGGAAACATCCCCGATCCAATCACCCTTTAATGTTCCTTTATCAATTCCCATACAGTCGGCAAATTCCTGCAAAGTAAAAAAGACCGTGTCCATATAATGGGTCGCTTTTTCTTCTCCTGGACTTTCAACTGATTGTAAGTACGGAACCTCCGATCCCCAAACAGCCTGTGCATCCTCCGTTTTTCCGCCGGAACAGGAAAAATATGTGGCATCGATCAATTCTCCATTATAAGTAAGCACCATTTTCTTCGTTTGAAATACCGCTTCTGCTACTTTATCGAACGCAATCTGTGATCCGCCTTTTGCTAAAAAGTCCTCATAGGAACAATACGCCTGACAGCAGGACGGATCGGTACAAATCGCCTGCTGTGCATGCTTTTCTTTACCGAAATATCCTTTCAGTGCATAGGTTCGTGCAACAACTGCCTGCGCTTTTAATGCTTCCTTTTCAAATTCTGCAGGCATTTCCGCAAGAACAACACCGGTTATATATGTTTCTAGATCCATAAGTACGACCGATCCATCATCCTTAATCACAGGTATTGAAAAGGAACTCTCAGGCTTGTGGATTTGCTGTGTTGGTTCCGTTTCTTCCTCTATGTTCGTTTCCTCCGTTTCGTCCGTTGCAGATCGTAACCTTTTCGGTATTAACCGCACCAAAACCGCAGGTAAAAGAATTCCTAAAATTACGGCAAACAATAATCCTTTACGCATCTTTTGCATATTAAATCACCCAAAAAACATTTTAACAGCAGAAGGTTAAAGATGCTGACGAAACTGGTTGTAAAATAATGATTGATTGTCGTCTTTACTTGACATTATTCACTTGTAACAGTATAATTTATTACAAATTGATACAGTCGAAATGGAGCAATATATGAAAAGAGCAATTCGCATTATTATACCGATCCTGCTTGCAATTGCAATCGTCCTTTGTCTTGCATGGTATCTGTTCTCTTATGACAGAGAATTTACAAGAGATATGCTTTTGCACAGTGCCAGATATTTTGAAAGTAAGGGTAACCACGAAACATCTTCCTGGTTTTATAACCTAGCATATAAGCAAGCCGGCAACAATGATCAGGTGGCAATTGAATTGGCACAACAACACAAGCAGGCCGGAAATTATACAAAGGCTGAATATGTCTTAAATCAAGCCATTGCAGAAGGTGCCAGCGAGGATCTTTATATTGCCCTGTGCAAGACCTATATTGAGCAGGACAAGATTTTGGATGCTGTGAAACTTCTCGACACTGTCTGCCGGGAGGATAGCACGGTTCCCCAGTCTGTAAAGGATGCCCTGATTGCACGCCGCCCTTCAGTCCCCACAGCAACTCCCGATCCGGGATTTTTCAGTCAGTATATTTCCGTCACATTGCGTGCTGATAACGGCACTTTATACGCAAACGCTCAGGGCGAATATCCATCAATAGAATCAAACCTGTATACGCAACCCATTTTACTTGCTGCGGGAGAGAATGTAATTTACGCGGTAGCAGTAACTGAGGAAGGTCTCGTCAGTCCTATTGGTCTGTTTGGTTACACTGTTGGAGGCGTGATTGAGGAAGTGGTTTTTGAAGATCCGTCTATCGAAACATCTGTTCGCGAACTTTTGAATGTTTCAGAAGATACAGTGCTCCTTACCAACGATCTTTGGGAAATCATCGAGTTTACAGTTCCGGAAGGCGCAAAAAGTTTTGGAGATCTGAAGTATATGAAAGATCTTGAGAAATTGACCATCACTTCCGGTGTTTCCGGACAGCTAAGCAATATTTCTTCATTGGCGAAACTGGAAGAACTTCAAATAACAAACACGCCTGTTTCTTCTGAGGAATTGGCAATTATTGGTTCATTAAGCAATCTGAAAAAACTGACTTTAAGCGGCTGTGGATTATCCACAACGGCAGGTCTGAAAACCACAAAGGATCTTACCCATCTGGACCTGAGCAATAATACGATCCGTAACATTGATGCCTTGTCCGCTATGAAAAATCTTAAAGAGGTTAATCTCAAGCAAAATGCCCTGTCCGATTTAAGTGCATTGGCTTCCTGTAGTTCTCTGACATCCTTGAATGTTTCCGGCAATTCTCTGACAACGATTGCCCCTGTTTGCAGTATTACAACACTGACAAAACTGAATGCTGACAATAACAGCATCTCTCAGTTTGGTAATATCTCTCAACTCACCGCTTTGACAGAACTGACTCTTTCTTATAATCAGTTAACAGATGTCTCCCCCATTGCATCTGTTACATCCCTGAAAACGCTGGATGTCTCCAACAATGCAATCACAGATGTTAAAATGCTTGCATCTCTTACCAAACTAATGCACTTCAACTTCTCCTATAACCAGGTGATTGATCTGCCTGTGTGGGATAAGTCCTGCGCTTTAGTCACCATTGACGGCTCTCACAACCTGATCACCAGCCTTTCAGCGCTGGCAGGTCTTAAGAATCTGAATTCCGTTTATATGGATTATAATGCGGAGATTTCTTCTGTCAGTGAACTTGCTGATTGCCATGTACTGATCCTGGTATCTGTATACGGCACAAAAGTTAAAGAAATTAAAATGCTTACCGATCAAAGCATTATTGTCCACTATAACCCCACTGAAGGCTAAAAAAGGGGCTGTAAAGAAACGCATATTTTTTCAGGATAAATGAAAACAATTTTGGGAGGTTGCTCATGTCTCGAGCCACCTCCCTCATTTTATCAAATTTCTGTTTGACGAACAGGTAATTAAAACGCATGTCATTGCGAACCAGTGCGCACACTGGTGTGGCAATCTCCTGGTACAAGGCTGGTTTTTGAGATTGCCACGTCGCTTCGCTCCTCGCAATGACACGGTTTTTG
>JAZNDD010000087.1:0-8748 GCA_045587865.1 Faecousia sp. | reverse complement strand
TCTGATAGCAGATTTGCGCTGTTCATCGCTGCCTGCAGGTCACCCTTGCTCATATAGGCGCTCTGGTATTCGGTGTTTGCTTTGATAACATAAACATCCATTGTGGCTGCCTGGGTGCCGGTTGTCACATTGAGCCGGTAGCTGCCCGCCCGGTCCACATAAATACGCAAGGACACATAAGAACCGGGAGCATAGGCTTCCAACCGCAATCCCTGGGCGTTGGCGCCACGGAAAGCGTAGTCCTTATAAGAGTTGTTGGCGCCGTTCGGTGTTTCCAAGCCCCAGTTGATGGATTGACCGTAGTGGGACTTAAACCAGCTTGCGATGGTGCTGGTGCCACTGGTGAGGCTTGTGCCGTCATAGTAGCGGTGCGCCTGGAAGTCCACTGCAAAGCGACCCTTTGCCTCGTCCCATTTCATAGATGTAACATCTTCCTTGAAGGCAAGGTTCTTATAAAGCTCAAAGTCGTAGGTAAGCTGGGGCAGAATATCGCCGGTGTTTTCCGGAACGGTAGGTCTTTCCGCAGGCTCTGTGGTTGCTTCGGTAGTCGCCTCGGTAGTCGCCTCGGTAGTCGCCTCGGTAGTTGCCTCGGTGGTTGCCTGGGTTGTTGATTGGGTAGTTTCTTCCTCAGAGGGATCGGTCTGACCCGGCTGAGTATTCCTGGAATCCACAAGAGCCAGTTCACTCAGGTAGATATCGCTGGCAGAACCTTGATATACAACCACATATTCACCGGCAGTATAATCCTTTGCATCAAAGTTGACAGAAGCATCTGCTGTAGTCATTGCTCTGGTGCCGATGGAATTTTGGGGTGTCATCAGGCTTTCAATTTTCTCAGCATCCGTTGCTCCAGGTGCGTTGGTGACTGCATCCTTGGGAAATACATAAAGTGTAATATCACTATTGTTGGCTGCCAGAGAAAGTTCGGTGGTGTACCGCATTACAAAGTTACCGCTTTCGGGAACTTTAATCTGGAATGCGCCCCAGTTGTTTGTGCCGCCTCTCAGGCGCAACATTGCACTCTTATCGGAACGATACTCCCAGTCGGCATCTACTTTACTACCTACAGGAATCCAGTTGATGGTGCCTTCCTCGTATGCTGCCAAAATAGAACCGGAAGCATAACTCATCGTATTATGCTTCGGCTTGCCGGTAGAATTACTCCAGGAAGGCAATAATTTATTATAGCCCTCGGTCTTGGGCAGGGATGCATCGTACAAGTAAATATCGTAGATGACTGTATCCAGAATTTCACCTGTTGTGGTTTCAGTGGTCTCATTGCTGCCACCGGACAGGTCCACCAGCGCCAGTTCATTCAGGTAAATATTATTGCTTGTTCCCTGATAGACCACCACATACTCGCCTGCGGTGTAGTCCTTCTCATCGAAGGTAATCACATCTGCCCAGTCTTTTGTACCGACGCTGTTTGCAGTTGTCATCAGGCTTTCGATCTTCGTTGCGGAGGTATCCCCTGCCAAATCAGACACAGGGAACACATACGCACTGACAGTACCGCCAAAGTTTTTGCCGGTGGTATAGTTCAGTGCAAACTTGCCGCTTTCCGGGACTTTGATCTGGATCGCTGCCCAGCCCTTGCCCTGAACGCGGAGCATACCGCTGTCACTGGCATTATAGCGCCAGTATTTTTCGGTGGCTTTTGCCGTAACAGGCTTCCAGTTGATGGTTGTGCCGCTGGTAGCATTATATGCCTCCTCAAAGCGAGCAGCCAAAGCCATCATCTGGGTATCCTTGGGCAAACCGTTTGTGTTACTGTAACTAAACCAGGCTGCAGTGCCTACGGTTTTGTCGGCAATTGCCGGATCGCACAGGTAGATATTATAGGTTTCTACCACTGTGCCAGAATTGTTCTGTCCATCTGCAAAGGTTGCCGGTACCACAAAGGATGCCAGCAAACCAACCAAAAGGAAAATGGCTGTCAGTCTTTTTAATATGCTCATTTTCATATTGTCCCCTCCTTAAATATAGGTTCTATTTACACAGTAGCATAATTTCTTCTGCTTGTGGAAAAAATCGTGCCTATTTTTGTGACTGCATTTTCTGTAGGCGCTTTTGCCGGTAATATTCTTCCAGACGCTTTCTTCTGATTTGGGGGCTTTCTGCATAATAATCCTTAAACACCCTGGACATATATCGCACATCGCAAAAGCCGCAGGCATCGGATATATAAGAAAGAGAATAGGTGGATGTTCGCAAATAAGTATACACGTGCTTGACCCGCAATGCCTGCAGATAATTCGAATAGGTGCAACCGATGACCCGCTGAAAATAGCGGTACATTCCTCTGCGGCTGATCCCAGCCTCCCGGAAAAGCTCTTCTTCGTTGATCTTATCCGGATAATGATCGTTCAAGTGGGATATAATCCGCATAATCGGCTGTAACTGAGACTGGGCAATTTGAATTGCCTTTTGGTGGTCACTTTCCAAGATGGCAAATTCCGGCAAGGAAAACAGAGTTTCTGCCTTTTCATAGATCTCTTCCGGTCGAACCGTGCCGGATGGTATGAATTTCAAAAGGTCGAACCAATCTAAACATTCCTCTGCGGTCTTTATCGACGCATCGCTGAGGAGGTTGCAGCTGGAAAAAGAATGATCGATTTCATTTGCAAATACCGGCCAATATAAATTGGTAACTGCATTGATCCATTTTTCCGGTGGGAAGTTCAGAAGCATATCCCAGTGGATATCGATAGACAACAGATCTACATATTCTTCACCATACAAAACATCGTGGGTAACCCCGGGGGGAATCACAAACAAAGATCCTCTTTCACAGTGATATGTTTGTTTCTCTACAATATGGGTATAGGAACCGCCGTAGCAATACCAAATTTGTGGGAAATCGTGGTAGTGTCTATCACTTTTTGTGCCTTCATTCTCCCGCTGAAATCGAGATGCATGTAACGGCCTTTTATGGTTCGCAAATTTGATGAAACCAAAATTGATGCCGGTTTTTTCAACATTCTCACTAACATTGCTTTTGTCCAGCATTGCTATAGCACCACCCTTCTACTTTTCTAATCACAAATATACCACAGTTCTGCGCCAATGAAAAGGTAATTTTGTGCCACGGTTATATCTTTATCTTCCTTGTTTTAACTGCGTTTCCAATATTAGAAACAATAATATGTGAGTGTAAAAGTGCCAAGTCATATTAACCCTTCGGTATACAATGAAACAAAAAGGGCTATAAAGAAACCTGAAATTATATTGAGCGTATACATTCCTGTCCAAACCGTCAAATTTCTGTTTGACAGCTTGTTCGTAGGGGACGCCGCCCCCGGCGTCCCATCTGTATTTTGGGGGGTCGATGCCCCCAAAATACAGAAATATTGGCAAGCTGCAGGAAATCCGCCCATCGAGGTCGGATTTCCTGATGGGACGCCGGGGGCGCCGTCCCCTACGAATCTATTCGATAAACAGAAATTTGATAAAATGGGAGGTAGCTCGATTTGAGCTAACTCCCAAAATTGTTTTCATTTGCCTTTGAAAAATGCGTTTTTTACAGCCACTTTAATCAATATTGATTGTTTCGCCCATTTGGGGGATCCGGATTTTCGGTCCGTCGTTATTACTGACAGTCTGCTCCACTGCATCCCACAGTCCATAGCCGTCTTCTGACCGCTGGGGCAGGTGCAAAAGCACCAGAACCTTTGGATTAAGCGCTTTTGTGATCTTCCAGCCTGTACCGATTGCGTAGGCATAGGGTGCGATCAGCACATCCGGTTTGGGTAAATCTTCCCTGCCCTGCCACTGGAGTGGGGAACTGTCACCGGTGAACCAGACGCATTTGCTGCCGTTAATAATAAAGCTCAGGTGCGCAATATCCTCCCCTTTCCCAATATGGCGGCTTTCAACAGGCAGGATCTGCAAGGATCCGATTTCTGTGATTTGAATATCCGCAGGTCCTAACACCGGACCTGCGGATTTTTGCACATATTGGGAAACAAAAGCGGCGTCATAATGGTCCTTATGGTGGTGCGTAATGAGCACGCCGTCCAAATGCGTTTGCAGCAACTCCTGACGCAAATGCTCCGGGGTCGCCGGGTAGGGCTTGACCTCCCGGCTGACGCCGTCCATTAGTAAATTCACGCCATCCAGGTTCAGCAAAATGCCTGCCGTGCCTGTTCTTTTGATCTCCATAAGCTTTGCTTACACGCCTTCCTTTGCCCGGCGGATAGCCTCTTCCACAGAGCAGCCGTTCTTCACAGTATACCCGTTCAGGGGAACCAGCTTCTCGTGGATTGCATCCAGGATCCAGCTTGCCTGGGGGAAGAAGAACTCGTCGAACTCGAAGGGAGGTGTGATCCAGTTCTTAGCACCGATCACAACGGGAGGTGCATCCAGATCGTCGAAGCACAACTCCGTGATGTTGCGAGCCACATCGTTCATAAAGCAGCCACGGGCGCAGGCATCGGAAACCAGAACCACACGACCGGTCTTCTTGACGGACTCGATGATCTTGGTGTAATCCAGCGGCACCATAGAGTGCAGGTTAATCACATCAGCCTCCATACCGTACTTCTCGCTCAGCTCCTTGGCAGCGTCCATTGCCCGGTACAGAACAGCGCCCAGGGTCAGGATGGTAACATCCTTACCGTCGCGGACCTTGTTGGTATCACCGAAGGCGATCTCGTAACGCTCCTCAGGAACGCCGCCTTCGTGGAACTGCTCGCCCACATCGTAAATTCTCTGGCTCTCGAAGAACACAACAGGGTCAGTACCCTTCAGAGCGCTTTCCATCAGACCCTTAGCTTCCCAAGGTGTTGCGGGGAAGCAAACCTTCAGGCCGGGGATGTGTGCGCACAGAGCGGTCCAGTCCTGAGAGTGCTGTGCGCCGTACTTGGAGCCCACGGAAACACGCAGCACCAGAGGCATCTTCAGGATGCCTGCGGACATAGACTGCCACTTGGACATCTGGTTGAAGATCTCGTCACCGGCGCAGCCGATGAAGTCAGCATACATCAGCTCAACCAGTGCGCGGCCGCCGGACAGGGCATAGCCAACGGCAGTACCCACAATGGCAGCTTCCGCCAGGTTGGAGTTGAACAGGCGGCTGTGGGGCAGAGCGTCCATCATACCGCGGTAAACTGCAAATGCGCCACCCCAGTCACGGCAGTCCTCGCCGTAGGCGATCAGAGTGGGATCTTCGTAGAAGCGATCCCAGATAACCTCAGACAGACCGTCGCGGAGGTTGTACATCTTCATCTTGGAAACGGGCTTGCCATCCTTATCAAAGGGAGAGCGGACCTTGCTCTTGATCTTCTTATAGCCCTCAGCCTCTTCCTTGGGAACCGTGAATTCAGGCTCGCGATCATCGAACTTTTCAACCTTCTGGTTGGAGAACATCAGGCGCTCAACAACAGCGGGATCTGCCTTGAAATCGCAGTAGGGGCTGATCTCGGTGTCAGCAGCAGCCTTGCAGATCATTGTCATACGCTCCTTGGTCTCAGCCAGGATCGCATCCACCTCAGCCTGGGTCATCACGCCAGCCTCAACCAGCTTTGCAGGATAGGTGATCAGGGGATCCACTTCCTTCCAGGCGTCCATTTCTTCCTTGGTGCGGTATGCATTCTGGTCGGAAACGGAGTGGCCGGAGAAGCGGTAAGTAATGGTCTCCATCATCACAGGACCCTTGCCGCTGTGCAGCAGTTCCAGATTGCGCTCCATAGCATCGATCACTGCCAGGGGGTTGTAGCCGTCCACAGTGACTGCGTGCATCTGGGTGGGGCTGACACCGGAGCCGATCCGAGCCATAACGCCCTGACCCATTGTTTCGCCACGGGTCTGGTCGCCCATACCGTAGGAGTTATTGAAGATGTTGTACAGGATGGGCATACCTTCCTTGTGGCTCTCCCACAGGGTCTGGTACTGATCCATAGAAGCAAAGTTCAGTGCTTCCCAAACAGGGCCGCGGGACATAGCAGCATCGCCCACATTACAGACGACGATACCCTTCTTGTCGTTGACCTTCTTATACAGGGCAGCACCGGTGGAAATGGTGCCGGAGCCGCCAACGATGGCGTTGTTGGGGTAGATACCGAAGGGCAGGAAGAATGCGTGCATAGAGCCGCCCATACCCATATGGAAACCGGTCTCACGGGCAAAAATCTCAGCCAGCGTACCATAGAGGATAAAGCGGATCGCCAGTTCCTTTACATCCTTAGTGTCGCCAAACTTCCGGGTAGACTTCAGGCACTTGCCATCCAGGAAGTTCTCCATCACATTCATCAGTTGCTCGTCGCTCATCTTGTTGATGGTAGAAAGGGCCTTAGCCAGAATTTCGGAGTGGGAACGGTGAGAACCGAAGGCGAAGTCGTTCTCGTCCAGCAGATAGGACTGACCGACACAGGCTGCCTCCTGACCGATGGACAGGTGGGCAGGACCGGGATAGGTGTGGTCGATGCCGTTGTAGCCGCCCTGGGTCTTGATCTGGTTGAGCATTGTCTCAAACTCACGCAGAACGGTCATATCCCGGAAAATACGAACCAAGTCTTCCTTGGTGAACTTACCGGATTCCAGCTCCTCGGCAACGGTCTTGTTGTACTGGTTCACAGGAATGTCGTTGAAGGTGACCTTGCCGGGCGCACGCACCTGGGAAGGATCGACGAATAAACTCTTAGGCATTTTTTATTCCTCCTTAATTACTTAGCAAGCAAAGTGGTGAAGTTTTCCAGGTTCTGACCCAGCTCCTTCTGGAACTTGGCAGCGGGTGTGCCATCCACAGCACGGTGATCGTAGGTCAGGCTCAGACCCATAGCGGGGTAGATCTGGATAGAGCCGTCAACGCCCTTGCGTACCCGGTCAATGGTGCCGCAAACGCCCAGAATACCGGTCTGAGGCGGGTTAATAACGGGAGTAAAGGACTCAACGCCCATATTGCCCAGGTTGGAAACCGTGAAACTGCCACCGGAGAGCTTATCGGGGCTGATGGCACCGCTGCGGCACTCAGCTGCCAGTTCTTTGACAGCCTTGGAGATCTCCAGCAGGCTCATTTCGTCTGCGTGGAAGATGGTGGGTACCATCAAACCGCGGGGGGTATCCACAGCAACGCCCAGGTTAACGTGGTTAAACAGACGGATGGAGTTGTCATCGAGCATATTGGCGTTCAGGTCCGGGTGGTTCAGCAAGGTCCGGGAAACAGCATACAGAACGATGTCGCCCAGAGTGATGCCAGCCAGTTCGCCACCGGCAGCCTTGAGGACCTTGCGGTAGTTCAGAATTGCAGTTGCATCGAAGGAGGTGTTGTGGGTCAGCTGTGCCATTGTATGCAGGCTGGTAGTCATAGACTTGCTGATGGCACGGCGGATGCCGCTGAACTTCACATCCTTGTATTCTGCCTCTGCCTCGGCAGCAACCGGTGCAGGCGCAGCCACAGGTGCTGCGGCAGCAGGCTGGACAGCCGGTGCGGCAGGTGCGTTTGCAATCAAGGTTTGCACATCGCGCTCAATAATACGGCCGTTGGGGCCTGTGCCGGTTGCGGCAGTTGCGTCCACACCGGCAGAAGCAGCCAGTTTCTTGGCTCTGGGAGATACGGCAGCACCGGCAGAAGGAGCTGCAACACCGCCGGCTACACCAACCTTGCAGACAGCTTCCAGACAGGGAACTTCGTCGCCTTCCTGATAGAGAATTTCCAGGACTTCGCCCTCAGCGGTAGACTCACACTCAAAGGATGCCTTATCGGTCTCGTAGGTGAACAGGATGTCACCAATCTTAACCTTGTCGCCGACCTTAACCTTCCACTCGCCGATGATGCAACTTTCCACAGTAATGCCAGCCTTGGGCATAATCACATTTTCCACACCGCCGGCGGCAGGTGCGGCAGTAGCGGGCGCTGCAGCGGCGGCAGGTGCTTCCTCAGCAGCAGGTGTGCCGCCGATGCCCTTCAGGCAAGCGGTTTCATCGCCGGGTGTACCAACTGCACAAACATTGAGCAGACAAGGTACTTCGTCGCCCTCTTCGTAGAAGATGTCAAGAACCGTACCTTCTGCAGTGGACTCGCACTCGAAGGATGCCTTGTCCGTTTCGTAAGTAAACAGAATGTCGCCGACCTTAACCGCATCGCCAACTTTTACCTTCCACTCGCCGATGATGCAACTTTCTACCGTAATACCGGCCTTGGGCATCAGGATGCCCTTTGCGTTGGTGGCTGCTGCGGGCGCAACAACAGGTGCTGCAACAGCGGCTGCGGGTGCAGCAGGTGCTTGCGCAGCGGGAGCACCGCTACCGCCCTTCAGGGCAGAGCCGTCCTCACCGGGAGCGCCAATGGCACAAACATTTGTAAGGCAAGGTACTTCATCGCCTTCTTCGTAGAAGATGTTCAGAAGTGTACCCTCAGCCGTAGATTCACATTCGAAACTTGCCTTATCGGTCTCATAAGTGAACAGGACTTCACCCATCTTAACCGAATCGCCAACTTTCTTCTTCCATTCGCCAATAATACAACTTTCCACGGTAATGCCCGCTTTGGGCATAATCACTGCATTTGCCAAAGCAATATTCCTCCTTATAATGGATGTTATAGCCTGTTAATTATAACACAATGTAACATAACAGTCAATAGAATTTTTACAGCTTTTCAACTTTCTGTTTGACAGCTTGTTCGTAGGGGACGCCGCCCTCGGCGTCCCATCTGTATTTTTGGGGTTCGATGCCCCCAAAATACAGAAATATTGGCAAGCTGCAGGAAATCCGCCCATCGAGGTCGGATTTCCTGATGGGACGCCGAGG
>JAZNDD010000086.1:0-2903 GCA_045587865.1 Faecousia sp. | reverse complement strand
TTATCGCATTCTCTGACGGCCAGCCCCATAACACCATCACCCCCATTGCCCGCCGCAGAGGGGAAGACTATGAACTGGATCTGGTGCTGCGTTGCAATATCACCACGGATGAACACCCCATGGGTGTGTTCCATCCCCATGCAGATAAGCACCATATCAAGAAGGAAAACATCGGCCTCATTGAGGTTATGGGTCTTGCGGTACTGCCCAGCCGTCTGAAGAAAGAACTGGCCGATTTGGCAGAAGCCGCAGCAGAAGGCAGAGATGTTTCTGCCGATGAAGCACTGCAAAAGCACGCAACCTGGCTGGAAGAACTCCGGGAAAAGTATATGTTCACGGCTGAAAATGCTTTGGATATCATCCTGCAGGAGACCGGCAAGGTGTTTGCTGCGGTTTTGGAGCATGCTGGTGTCTATAAGAATACCTGTGAAGGCAGAGCAGCATTCCTGCGCTTTGTAGATCATGTAAACCAGGAGGTATAATCATGAATGTTTTAGTTGCTGGCGGCGCCGGATATATCGGCAGCCATACTGTAGTAGAACTGATTAAGGCAGGTCATACACCCATTATCGTGGATGACCTTTCCAATGCAAAAGCAGATGTTGTTGACCGCATTGAGACCATCACCGGCAAGCGTCCTGCATTTTATAAGCTGGATTGCAAGAGTAAGGATGCGCTGCGCACCGTATTTTCTGCTCATAAAATCGATGCCATCATCCATTTTGCAGCTTTCAAGGCAGTAGGCGAGAGTGTAAAGAAACCGCTGCAGTACTACCGCAACAATTTGGACAGCGCATTCTCTCTGCTGGAAGTGATGGAAGAGTTTGACTGCAAGAAGTTTATCTTCTCTTCTTCTGCCACCGTTTACGGCCCCAACAATCCTCATCCTTATAAGGAAGAGATGCCTGCCATCCAGTCCTCCAGTCCCTACGGCTGGACTAAGGTCATGATCGAGCGGGTGCTGACAGACTATGTGACCGCACATCCTGACTTCTGTGCGATTCTGCTGCGTTATTTCAATCCCATCGGTTCCCATGAGTCCGGTCTCCTGGGTGACGATCCCAACGGCATCCCCAATAATCTGATGCCTTACATCGGTCGCGTAGCAGCAGGCCAGCTGGAGAAGCTGACTATTTTCGGCAATGATTATCCTACTCCCGACGGCACTTGTCAGAGAGACTACCTGCATGTAGTAGACCTGGCAGTTGGACATCTAAAGGCACTGGAATTTGCTAAGGATAAAGAAGGCGTAGAAGCCATCAACCTGGGTACCGGCAACGGTATTTCTGTGCTGGAACTGGTCAATGCCTTTAAGACTGCCAACGAGATGGATCTTCCCTATGTGTTTGGTCCCCGCCGTGATGGTGACCTGCCTGCTTTCTGGGCAGATGCAGAAAAGGCCAAGACACTATTGGGTTGGGAAGCTACCCACACTGTAGAGGATATGTGCCGCAGTGCCTGGAATTTTGCAAAGAACGCAAGCGGAAATTGATTTGCCTAAGTGCAACTGAAAAAGGGTGATTCATATATGACAATCTCCAAGAGAGAATTTGGAATACTGTGCGATGGCACACTGGTATCCTGCTGGACCCTAAAGGGAGAAAACGGTTTGACAGCAGAAATCTTAGATTATGGTGTTATCATCCGCTCCGTTGTTGTTCCCGATAAAAACGGAAATCCAGTGGATGTTGTTTTGGGATATGATACGCTGGAAGCGTATGTTTCCGATGATTGCTATCTGGGTGCGACAATTGGCCGTGTTGCCAACCGTATTAAGGGTGCCAGCTTCCAGTTAAACGGAAAGACTTATGCTCTATATGCCAATAACGGAGAAAACCATCTTCATGGTGGTAAGCGTGGCTTTAACGGGTATGTTTGGAATAGTGAGCAGAAAGGCGATACCGTTGTCTTTTCTCGCTTTTCTCCTGATGGAGAAGAAGGCTATCCCGGAAATCTGAACATCCGTGTTACCATCGGATGGGAAGGGAACAGCCTGGTAATTCGTTATGATGCAAAATCTGACCAGGACACCGTTGTGAACTTTACAAACCACAGCTACTTCAATCTCAACGGTGCCGGAAACGGGAACATCAATCAGCATGTGATGGAAATCAAAGCAGATCAGTTTACACTCAATGCAGACGACTGTGTGCCCACAGGGGAGATCGTTCCGGTAGAAGGCACTGCTATGGATTTCCGTACACCAAAGGCCATCGGCCGGGATGCGGACAATGACGAACCCAGTGTCAAACCTTTTGGCGGATACGATTCCAATTTTGTGATTAGCGGCCACCCAGTGGCAACCACTGTTGGAGATCAAACCGGCATTACCATGGTCACTGATACGGATCAGCCCGGTGTGCAGCTTTATACAGCCAACGCGTTGACCGACAGAAAGGGAAAAGGCGGAAAAGAGTACAGCTCCCGCAGTGCCTTCTGTCTGGAGACCCAGCATTACCCTGACAGCATCCACCATCCCCAGTGGCCGTCCTGTATTCTTCGGAAAGATGAAGCATTCCATAGCTTCACATCGTATACATTTTCCTGATGTATGACAGGTAAGTAATGTCATCAGACTGCAGGAATATAAAAGAGTTCCTGCTAATATGCTAACAAAATAATCTTCGGATTATTGTTGTTCTCCTAAAGGCTATGCAGATGAATCGCCTCGTCTGCATAGCAATGGGAAATGGAATATCAATGTGAGTAGACGTGATCCGGCACAAGTTTTTCTGCGAAAGAGGGGAAATTTGAAATGATAAGTATTCGAGAAGTAGCCGAATTGGCAGGGGTTTCTGCAGCGACGGTGTCCCGTGTTATGAACGGCACGGCAAAAGTAGATCCGGAAAAAAGAGAGCGTGTCCTGCGGGTAATTGAAGAAACCGGTTTTATCCCCAATGAGG
>JAZNDD010000085.1:0-8496 GCA_045587865.1 Faecousia sp. | reverse complement strand
TCCGCCCAAGGAGGTCGGATCTCCTGAGGGGCCGCGGAGGGCTGCATCCCCTACGAATCTATTCGATAAATAGAAATTTAACTTTTTTCTTAAATTTATATGAAGTAGGGTAGAAGTTGGGAATTGTTTGTGCTATAATGTCTATATCTATATGTAAAATGCGCAAACTATGTTTGGAGAGATAAATATGCTGGAACTTTTAGCACCGGCGGGGTCTATGGAGGCTCTGCGTGCCGCCGTTCAAAATGGCGCCAATGCGGTCTATCTTGGCTGCGGGCAGTTCAATGCCCGGCAGAGCGCAAAAAACTTTACCCCCCAAGCCCTTGAGGAGGCAGTCAAGTACTGCCATATCCGGGGCGTTCAGGTGCATTTGACACTCAATACACTGGTTTCTGATAAGGAAACGGCAGATGTCGCTTCTCTGATCCGTCACGCCGCAATGTGTGCAGTGGATGCATTTATTGTGCAGGATCTGGGCGTGATCGGCCTTTGCAAGCAGATCGCACCCCATATTCCTATCCACGGTTCCACCCAAATGACAGTCCATAACCTGTCCGGCGTGCAATTGTGTGCTGCCTGGGGGCTTAGCCGGGTGGTACTCAGTCGGGAACTGAGCCGGGAGGAAATTCGGTATATTTGCCAGAATTCCCCCATTGAAATTGAAGTATTTGCCCACGGCGCGCTGTGTATGTGCTATTCCGGACAGTGCTACCTGTCTTCCGCCATTGGCGGCCGTTCCGGAAACCGGGGCCGCTGTGCCCAGCCCTGCCGTCAAAGTTACGGCTACGGACGCTGGCAGAACAATTACCCCTTGAGTTTGAAAGACAACTGCCTTGTGCAGGATGTAAAAGATCTGGAGGCAATGGGCGTTGCTTCCGTAAAACTGGAAGGCCGGATGAAGCGGGCAGAATATGTGGCAGCCGTAACCGGCGTTTACCGGCAGGCATTGGATACAGGCCGGGTGACAAAGGAAATGATGGAAAAACTCCATATTGCCTTTAATCGTCAGGGCTTTACCGACGGATATTATACCGGGGATATTGGCACCCAGATGTTCGGCATCCGGAAGGACACCGGAGAAAACCAGAAGTGGATGAAAGCCGTCCGCCAGACTTACGAAGCATCAGAAAACGGACTGGTGCCGGTGCAGTTCCACTGCACAGTACATCCGGAAGGCACAACATTGACAGTAACAGACCCGGAAGGCCGCGTCTGCACCTTAAACGGTCCCAGACCGGAGGAAGCCAGAACCATCGACCTGAGCCGGGAAGAACTGGAAAACCGCCTGAATAAAACCGGCGGAACCCCTTACCGTTGTGTGGAAGTCCGGTCGGAGATCACCCCCGGCTATACCCTGTCTGCGGCGGCCATCAATGCTTTGCGGCGGGATGCTCTGAATTTGCTCACCGCCCAACGGGCCCGTCGGGAAATTCCCCGTTTGAGCCGTCCTCAGAAAACAAAAGTGTTTCCGGGCAACAGAACCCGCCCGGCAATTACCGTGCAAATTACCAACCGGGAGCAGGTTACAGGCAGACTTCTGAAAATGAATCCTGCCGTATTGTATGTGTCGATCCATTTGCTTGCAGGCGATCCGGACTGGTGCCGGAGTTTGTGCAAGAAGGTGACGGTCTGTGCCGTGTTGCCCCGCATTGCCCACGATCGGGAAATTCCCCCATTGCGGGAGTGTATGCGTACTGTCCGGGCGCTGGGTGTCCGGGAGGCACTGGTAGGCAATCTGGGTCTGATGATCCCGGTGCGGGAGTGCGGTTTGCGGGCAAGAGGCGATTTCGGACTGAATTTATACAGTTCTGCCGCAGTCAACGAAGCAAAGGAACTGGAACTGCAGTCTGCTTGCCTGAGTTTTGAAATGACACTGCCTCAGATCCGGGATGTGAGCAAGGCAGTGCCCTGCGAGATTTTTGCCTATGGCAGACTACCTCTGATGATCACGGAAAACTGCCTGAGCAGAGGCCGCACCGGAAACTGCACTTGCCATTTGCAGCCTACCAAACTGATGGACAAAACCGGCGCAGAGTTCCCGGTGATCCGGGACGGAAGTACATGCAGAAGTGTTTTGCTCAATGGCAAAAAACTCAGTTGGCTGGATCGCCAGGATGACCTTGCCCGGCTGGGCCTGTGGGCGATGCGACTGTATTTTACAACAGAAAACCCCAAGGAAGTGGATCAGGTGCTCGCCTGCGTCCAAAATCCTGTGCCCTTTGACCCCGGTGCCTGCACCCGCGGTCTGTACTTACGGGGCTTGGAATAAGAGGAATATCAATGAAATGGATTCTTGCATCCCAGTCGCCCCGAAGAAAAGAATTGATGGGGCTGTTCCATAGACCCTTTGAAATTCGGGTCGCTGATATCGATGAAACAATGGACCCCAAAAAGATGCCCTATGATGAGGTGGCCCGGGTCAGTTGCCGGAAAGCACAGGCAGTCTGCCGGGAGCCGGAAGATGTGGTGATCGCCGCAGATACCATCGTTGTTTGCGGGGATCAGGTACTGGGAAAGCCTGCAGACGAAGCCGATGCGTTCCGGATGCTGCGCTTGCTTTCCGGACGGGACCATCAGGTGATGACCGGATTGACCGTATTGCGGGGAGATCGGTGCATCAGCTGTACAGAGGTGACGGATATCCATTTCAGACCCCTGTCCGATTGGGAAATATGGGATTACATCCGCACCGGTGAACCGATGGACAAGGCAGGAAGTTATGCCATTCAGGGCGGAGCGGCACTGTTTGCCCAGAAAATGAACGGAGATTATTACAATGTGGTTGGCTTGCCCGTTTGCCGGCTGAGCCAGATCCTGAAGGAAATTATGGAGGAAGTAGGATGAGACACTATTTTACCACCCGCGTGAAGGTCGTTTTAATAACGGCTGTTTTGCTGGCGGCAATTTTGACCGTGGTAAGCAGTCTGACCGGACTGAGCCTCCCGGATATGTTTGTAAAGGGTATCCTGACCCCCATTCGCTCCGGCTTCAGCCAGTTGACGGATCGGGCGGAGCAGATCTATGACTATATGTTCCGGTATGAAGCCTTGCAGGCGGAAAATGAGGAACTGAAAGAGCGTCTTGCGGAAATTGAGGATGAGGCCCGTCAGGCCGACTCCATTGCCAGAGAAAATGACCGCCTGCGTGCAATGCTGGATCTGACAAATACCAACGAAGATTATAAACTGGCAGATGGCTACATCATCTCTTGGAGCAGCAATGACTGGACCAGCACATTCACCATTAACCGGGGCAGCAATGTGGGCATCCAGGAAGGTATGTGTGCAGTCACCGCCAACGGTGAACTGGTGGGTCTGGTCAGTGAAGTGGGAAGCAATTATGCGGTGATCAAGACGGTGCTGGACTCTTCTCTGGAAATCAGTGCCACCATTGCAGCTTCCGGCTATAACGGTATGGTTCAGGGCGGTTATTCCACCGGTCTGGAAGGACTTCTGCGTATGGACTACCTGCCCAGTTCTGCGGTTATCCGCAATAATGACCAGGTGGTTACCACCGGTTCTACAGTCTACCCCAGAAATCTGATCTTAGGCTATGTGGTGGATGCGGGCTTTGACGATACAGGCGTTGCAAAATACGCCCTTCTGGAGCCGGCAACAGACATTGGCAGTCTGGAACAGGTATTCATCATCACCGAATACAACGCGGGGTAATCAGATGGCAAGAAAACACGAATTTCGGCCGGATAAACCCCGGTCCGGTTTCTTAAGCAAACTCTACCTGACCCAAAAACAGCGTCGTTCTTTGCTCAAATGGTGCTTATACGGCCTGGTTCTGCTGGTTTTGAGCATTTTGCAGGACGTGATCTTCAGCCGGGTGCGGATCTTTGGCGCGGCAACGGATCTGGTGCCCTGCGGCATTTTTCTGATCTGCATTTTGGAAGGCATTCATACAGGCAGTGTTTTTGCACTGATCGCATCCTTAGCATACCTGTTTACCGGCACAGCCCCCGGCGCCTATGCAATGGTTCTGCTGGTGGTGCTGGCAGTGATCATCTGCGTGTTCCGTCAGGCGTATCTGCAGAAGGATTTTTCTTCTGTGGTGATTTGCTCTGCTGCGGGAATGCTTCTTTATGAATTGAGCGTATTTGCAATGGGACTGTTTTTGGGTCTGACTACCCCGGGCAGAATTGTCAGTTTTTGCATTACGGCAACGGTTTCCACAGTGATCGTGCCGATTTTGTACCCTCTGGCAGTGTCCATCCGATCGGTTGGAGGTGACGTATGGAAAGAATAACCCGACGGCGGGCATTGATCCTGCTGATGGTTGTGGTGATCATTCTGGGTTTCTTTGCCTTCAAGATCTATGATATACAGATCATAAAAACAGGCGGAAATACAGATAATACCTCTACCTTTACCACCTTGACCCGGGTAAAAGCAGCCCGGGGTGAAATTCTGGATAAAAACGGCAATGTTCTGGTCAGTAACCGTGCAAGTTATGACTTGGCGATCAACCACTATGTGCTCCTCTCTGCAGATGGGACTAACAACTATCTGTATGACCTGATCAAACTTTGCGACAGTCAGGGCATTACCTATACAGACCGTTTCCCCATTTCTCAGGAGCGCCCCTTTACCTATACCCTCAGCCAGTATAATTCCTCCTGGCAAGGGTATTTCCAGACCTATCTGGAGTATAAGGGCGGTCTTGACTCGGATATTACCGCACCTTTGCTTGTGGAAAAACTTCGGGATAAGTATCAGATTCCTCCCCAGTGGACGGACGATGAAGCCCGCCGGGTGATGGGTCTGAGGTATGAACTGGACCTGCGCCAGTGCGTGGGAACCCTTTCAAAATATATATTTTTGACCGATGCCAGCGATGAAGAACTGTCTGTGATTATGGAACTGAATATTCCCGGACTGGATGTGGAAGCCTCCACTGTTCGTGAGTATAACACCACTTATGCTTCCCATATTCTGGGTTACGTGGGCGCAATGAGTCCTTCTCAGTGGGAGTATTATAAGGAAATTGACGGTTATGAAATGGATGCGGAAGTGGGTCAGGACGGCCTGGAAGAAGCATACGAAGAATACCTCCACGGTATCGACGGTTGGCGGGAAGATACGGTTGCCACGGATGGCACGCTGATCTCCTCCCGGTATATTACCGAGCCCCAGGCAGGCGCCAATGTGGAGGTGTCTATTGATATCAACCTCCAGCGGGCGGCTGAGGATGCCCTTAAAAAGGTGATCGAGGATCTGCGCGCAGGCGAGGGCGATGGCTCGGATGCAGGCGGCGGCGCAGTGGTGGCGCAGAATATTAAGACCGGACAGGTGCTGGTCTGCGGCAGTTACCCCAACTATGACCTGTCCACTTTCTTTGAAGATTACAGCCAATTGGAAGCGGACGAATACAGTCCCTTGTATAACCGGGCACTTTTGGGCACATATCCCCCCGGCTCTACCTATAAGATGTCAATGGTGGTGGCGGGCATTGACAGCGGCCTGATCGATGCCAAAACCACCATCACCGACAATGGCAGATTTACAAAATACGCTGGATTTGAAGCCTCCTGTTTGACTTATACCCTTACCGGCAGTACCCACGGTTCCATCAATGCGGCAGTTGCCCTGCAGAAGTCCTGTAACTACTTCTTCTATGTGCTGGGCGATACCATCGGATTGACTGCGATGGATAACACTGCCAAAATGCTTGGCTTGGGGGAACCTACCGGCATTGAACTGTTCGAATACACCGGACACCGGGCAAATCCGGAAACGAAGGAAGAACTTTATTCCGGTGAATTTACCGGCTGGTATAAGGGTGACCAGATCCTGGCGGCCATCGGTCAGTCCGATAACCGGTTCACCCCGATGCAGCTTTGTGTGTATACCTCTACCCTTGCCAATCAGGGCAAACGCTATAAGGCGACCTTTATGAACCGTGTGGTTTCCTCCGATTACCGGAGTCTGCACCTGAAAAACGAGCCTACACTCCTTTCCCACCTGGAAATGTCCGATGAGGCATACGGTGCGGTAAAGGAAGGTATGTATATGGTGGCAAATGTGTCCGGCGGTACGGCTTACAGTACCTTCCGGAACTATCCCATTACCATCGCCGCCAAGACCGGTACTGCCCAGACCGGTATTACAGATGCATCGGATAACGCTGCGTTTGTTTGCTTTGCACCTTTGGATGATCCTCAGATCGCCATTTCCGTATATGTGGAAAAGGGCGGTCACGGCTTTACCTTGGGTAGTGTGGCAAAGGAAATTCTGGATGTTTACTTTGCAGTAGGTGAGACTGCCGATGTGAACACTTACGAAAATAAACTCAGTTAAAGGGGAAACGTTTGTGGACAAGAAGAAACGGCTGTTGCTGATCATTGCGCTGGCGCTGATACTGGCTTTGGTACTGGTGCTGTGTATTTCCTCCCGGGAGGAGGAGCGGGAAAAACTGCCCCAGATCGGCTTGTGCCTGCGTCAGTATGAAACCGACCCGGAATACGGAAAACTTTTGCAGTCACGGCTCACCGAAGCCGGCTACGAAGTTACGATCCAGGATGCAAAGAACGATCAGTCCCGGCAGACGGAGCAGATCAATGCCTTTGTGGAAGAAGGCGTGGTCCTGCTTGTGATCGAGCCGGTGATCGCTGACGGGGCGGAAGAAACAGTCAGCCTCCTGATGGAAAAGAATATTCCCGGGGTGTTTATTGGCAATTGTCCGGAAGAGGCGTTGGAAAAATGGAACCGACTGAGTTTCGTGGGAATGGAAGAAGATCAGATCGGTTCTTTGCAGGGTAAAATTATCCTGCAGACCAAACACCGGGGAGACCTGAATGAGGACGGACAGATATCCTGTCTGGTGATCAGCGGCCCGGAAGATGATGATCTTGCCAAAAACCAGGAAAAAGACTGTATAGATACCCTTGTGGCAGAAGGTCTGATCGTGGATCAGATCGAAACCAGTTGGGGGGAATGGACCGCAGAAAGTGGCCGTGCCAGGTGCGCAAAAATCCTTTCCCAATACGGAAAGGACATTGAGGTGATCTTTTGCGGCAGCGAGGAGATCACGTTGGGCGTGCTGGAAGCAGTGGACGCCGGCGGCTGGCAGATCGGAAGAGATTATCTGCTGTCCGGTGTGGGCGCAGAAGAAAAATTGCAGACCGATGGCGTAACCGGAACGGTTGTCTGTGACCTGGAAGGTATGGCACAGCAGGTATGCACTGCGGCTCAGGGTCTGATCCAAGGGGATCCTGTGGAAAAAGAATATTATGTAAACCACAAGATCCTGACTCCGGAAGAACCGGAAGGGTAAATATAAAACACTGAGGTTATCAAAATGGACTATATCGTATTGGATATGGAATGGAATCAGCCCTGGCCCGGCTCTCCTTCTTCCCGGAAGGTGCTGCCGGTGCAGATCCGCGGCGAGATCATCCAGTTGGGCGCGGTGCGCGTGCTGGAAGATCAGACAGTTGCGGATGAATTTCAGATTCTGGTTAAACCCAAATACTACCGGCGATTAAACCGCAGGGTAGGCAAACTCACTGGCATCAAAGAGGCCCAACTGCGGGATGAGGGTGTGGGTATGGTGGATGCAATGAAGCGCTTCCGGGATTGGTGCGGGGAGGATGTGACCTTCCTGACCTGGGGCTTTGATGATATTACCATCCTGCGGGAGAACCTGCAACTTTACGGTATGGAGGATAACTGGATCAGTCGGTGGTACAACCTGCAGATGATCTTCAATGCCCAGACCGATGGTTCCAATTCCCAAAAGGCACTGAAAACCGCAATGGAGATCTTTGGAATTGAACCCAGCCGTCCGGCACACGATGCCTTGGGCGATGCATATCATACGGCGTTGATCTGCGCCCGGCTGGATCTGAAGAAAGGCACAGCGGAGTACGAAAAGGCACTCAAAGAGCACGTGGACGGATTCCACGGGGCAGAACTTCCCGGTTGTATCAACCGGAAGGTGTTCTACGATTATGCAGATAAGCGGGCGGCACTGGCTGCAATGTCCGGCAAGGAAAACCTGTGCCCCGTATGCTCCCGGCAGATGTTGGGTTCCCGCTGGTTTGCCCAGCCGGGAAGACGGTATATGGACCTTGCCACTTGTCCGGAACACGGGAAATTCCTGATCCGGGTGCGGCTTTCCGACCAGCCTGCAGGAACGGTCCGTGTCAGCAGACTCACATACGAAGCCACCTCCGAGGCGGCGCAGGCATACGCCCGCCGGGCGGAAAAGGCAGAACCTGAAAATCCATATCGGTCCAATTCTTCCCGCCGCCGCCGTCGCAGCAAACTCCCGGAAAAGAAAGAACAGTAATAAAAATCCCCGAAATGCATCATACATCAGCATTTGGGGGATTTGTCAAATTCCTGTTTTACAGCTTGTTCGTAGGGGACGCCGCCCTCGGCGTCCCATCTGTATTTTAGGGGTTCGATGCCCCAAAAATACAGAAATATTGGCAAACTGCAGGAAATCCGCCCATCGAGGTCGGATTCCCTGATGGGACGCCGAGGG
>JAZNDD010000084.1:0-8381 GCA_045587865.1 Faecousia sp. | reverse complement strand
TCCCTGAGGGGGCTGTCACCGCAGGTGACTGGGGGAGTGTACTTCTTAAGATAGGACAACCCCTCCGCCCAGTGTGCGCACTGGGCACCTCCCCTATGAGGGGAGGCAAGCGGCGAGGCGGTACAACAGACCATCAAACAGAAATTTGACAGGATTTAAAAACAGGAACTGCGTTACCTTTGGGTATTGCAGTTCCTGTTTTGTGGTTTACATTTTCTCAGGGGCGGAGAAGCCCAGCAGGTCGATACACCGTTCCAGAACATTCTTTGCCAGAGCAATCAGGGAGATATAGCCTGCCTGCAGGTCCTTATCCTCCTCGGTCAGGATCCGGGTCTCGTGATAGAACTTATTGACTGCGCCGGCCAGCTCATAAATATATGCGCAGATCAGGTTGGGGGCAGAGGACCGCAGAGCAGTTTCCAGTGTGGGACCGAACTTGGTGATAGCCAGCATCAGATCCTTTGCATATTCGTTTGCCGGCGCCTGGATGGGCAGATTTTCCCAGGCACCGTAGCGGGACAGGATGGACTTAACACGCACGATGGTATACAGAATGTAAGGACCGGTATTGCCCTCGAAAGCGGCAAATCGCTCCACATCAAAGTTGTAGTCCTTGGTGGGCTGGTTGGACAGATCACCGTACTTCAAAGCTGCCAGTGCGATCTTAGCGGTAGTTTCTTCCACCTCGTCTTCACTAACGATCTTGTTTTCCAAAACCTTGGAGCGGACAAAGTCGGTCATATCGCTGATCAGCTGCTCCAGACGCAGAACACCGCCGTCACGGGTCTTGAAGGGCTTGCCGTCAGCGCCGTTCATCGTGCCGTGACCCACGTGCTCCATCTCGGTAGCTTCGGTGACGATACCGGATTTGCGGGCAGCACGGAAAACCTGCTCAAAGTGCAGATTCTGCCGCTTGTCAGTGACATAAAGCATTTTATCCGGGTGCCAATCCTGCATACGCTGCACGATGGTAGCCAGATCGGTGGTAGCATAAATGGCACTGCCGTCAGACTTGATGAGGATCATTGGAGGAACTTCTTTTTTGTCACCCTCCTCTGCTACGGGTACGACCCAGGCTCCTTCACTGAGCACAGCAAGTCCGCGGTCCTTCAGATCAGCAACCATATTGGGAATATAAGGATGGGCGTCGCTTTCGCCCAGCCACTTCTCATAATGCACATCCAGCGCATCGTAGATCCGTTTCAGGTCCGGCAGGGAAATATTCATAATATGCTGCCAGATAGCCCGGTAACCCCGGCGACCCTGCTGATTTTCCAGGGTGGCAATATGTGCCTTCTGGGCAAAGACCGGATCAGACTTTTTGCTGGAAGCTGTGGGATAGATCTCTTCCAAATCGGACAGAGTGAAGGGGGGCTGCTCGGGATACGCTCCGGTGAAATCGGGGTCAAAGTAGGGAAGCTCGGGCTGACGCTCCTGCAGCTCCGCAATGATCAGACCCATTTGCAGACCCCAGTCGCCCAAATGAATATCGCCAATGGTATGATAGCCCATAAACTTGTGCAGCCGCTTCAGTGCTTCGCCGATGATGGCAGGACGCAGGTGACCGATATGCAAGGGCTTTGCCACATTCGCTCCGCCGTAGTCCACCACGATGGTCTTACCCGCACCGACTTTTTCCACACCGAAATCGGGGGAGGTGCGCATATTTTCCAGATAATTGCGGAGGAAAGAACCGGAAAGTTTCAGGTTGATAAAGCCGGGCATAACGGCTTCCACCATATCGTAGTCAGAGGCATCCAGATTGGCAACAACAGCATTTGCGATCTGGATGGGGGCGCACTTATACTGCTTGGCGGCAGACAGCGCACCGTTACACTGATATTCACACAGATCAGGGCGGTTGGATACATTTACCCTGCCGAAGGATGCATCGAAGCCTGCGTCCGCAAATGCCTGCTGCATTTTTGCAGAAATAATATCTAAGATTTTTTCCATAATCTATACTCCTTATGTGGAATGTAGGGGTGGATATTATCCGCCCGCGGGCGGCAGATTGCCGCCCCTACAAGGGGATTACTGATTTTTATTTTCTGCCAGCCAGGCGAGGTAATCGTCGTAGGTGCCGTAGCGGTCGATGATGGTGCCGTCCGGCTGGAATGCGATCACCCGGTTACAGGTGGATGTCAGCATTTCGTGGTCGTGGGAGGCAAGAAGCACAACGCCGTTAAATGCTTCCAAGCCCTTGTTCACTGCCTGAATGGATTCCATATCCAGATGGTTGGTGGGCTGGTCCAGCAGCACCACATTGGCACCGCTGAGCATCATCTTACTGAGCATACACCGGACCTTCTCACCGCCGGAAAGCACATTTACCTGCTTGAATACATCCTCATTGCTAAAGAGCATTCTGCCTAAGAAGCCACGCAGATACACATCGTCCTTCTTTACAGAGTACTGGCGCAGCCAGTCCACCAGCTCCATTGTATTGCCGTCGAAGTATTCGGAGTTGTCCTTGGGCAGGTAGCTGCGCACTGTGGAGATGCCCCACTTGATAGAGCCCTCGTCCGGCTCCAATTCACCCATCAGGATCTGGAAAAGAGCGGTCTGTGCCAGCTCGTTTTCACCCACAAAGGCGATCTTGTCGTTCTTGCCAACGGAGAAGTAGACCTTGTCCAACAGTTTCACCCCGTCCACAGTGACGGAAACATCGTTGACAGTCAAAATGTCCTTACCCAGTTCCCGCTCCGGCATAAAGCCCACGAAGGGATAGCGGCGGGTGGAGCAGGGCATTTCCTCAACAGTCAGCTTGTCCAGTAGTTTGCGCCGGGCAGTTGCCTGCTTAGCCTTGGACTTGTTGGCGGAGAACCGCTGGATAAACAGCTGCAGCTCTTCGATCTTCTCCTGATTTTTCTTGTTCTTATTGCGGATCATTGCCTGCACCATCTGGCTGGATTCATACCAGAAGTCGTAGTTACCCACATACATCTTGATCTTGCCGTAGTCAATATCTACCGTGTGGGTGCAGACCGTATTCAGGAAGTGACGGTCGTGGGAAACGGCAATGACCATACCGGGAAAGTCTAGGAGGAAATCCTCCAGCCAGTTGATGGCTTCAATATCTAAGTTATTGGTGGGCTCGTCCAGCATAACGATGTCCGGATTGCCGAACAGCGCCTGGGCAAGCAGGACCTTCACCTTCAAACGGGGGTCGGTGGTACCCATCATATCATAGTGCAGCTCTGTGCCGATGCCAAGACCCTGCAGCAGGCGGGAGGCATCGCTTTCTGCTTCCCAGCCGCCCATTTCCGCAAATTCTGCTTCCAGCTCGGATGCCCGGATGCCGTCCTCGTCAGAAAAATCCGGCTTTTCGTAAATAGCATCCTTTTCCTTCATAATACTGTAGAGCTTTTGATTGCCCATTATGACGGTATCCATAACGGTGTATTCGTCGTAGGCGTTCTGGTTCTGCTTCAGAACGGAAACCCGCTTGTCCGGGTCAATGGAAATGTTACCGGAAGTGGACTCCAGTTCTCCGGTAAGAAGCCGCAGGAATGTGGATTTGCCGGCGCCGTTTGCACCGATGATGCCGTAGCAGTTGCCCGGCAAGAATTGCAGATCCACGTGCTGGAACAGCCATTGCCCGCCGAATTGCATACCTAAATTACTGACTGTGATCATTTCGTTCTCCTTCAAAAAACAATCATTGGTAGGGCGGGGGCTTGCTCCCGCCGTGCCAATTTGCAGGAGCACTTTTTCGGCGGGAGCAAGCCCCCGCCCTACAATACGCATATTTTAACATCATAATCATACCACATAATTATTAAGAATTAAAGAACTTTTTTCCAGGTACTTGCTTTTTCCGGAAAGTGCGGTATAATATTAGCACTCAGATAAAAAGAGTGCTAAAGAAAGGAAGCATATACTATGGCAAAAAAACAATTTAAGGCAGAGTCCAAGCGGTTGCTGGACTTAATGATCAACTCTATCTACACCCATCAGGAGATCTTCCTGCGGGAGATCATTTCCAACGCCTCCGATGCCGTCGACAAGCTGGCGTACACCGCTCTGACCGATGACAAGGTGGGCATTTCCCGGGATCAGTTTGCAATTACCATTACCCGCAACAAGGATGCCGGCACCTTGACCGTGTCCGATAACGGCATTGGTATGAACAAAGAGGAAATGGAAGAAAACCTGGGCACCATCTGCAAGTCCGGTTCTCTGGGCTTTAAGCAGGCAATGGAGAAAAGTGAGGATATCGACATTATCGGTCAGTTTGGCGTGGGCTTCTATGCTGCCTTTATGGTAGCTGCCAATGTGACGGTGATCTCCAAAAAATACGGCGAGGACGCTGCCTGGAAGTGGACCTCCAACGGCGCTGACGGCTACACGATCACCGAAGCCCAGCGGGAAAACCCCGGTACGGACATCATTATGACATTGAAGGCAGATACCGAGGAGGAGAAGTACTCCCGTTTCCTGGAGGAATACGAGATCCGCTCCCTGGTAAAGAAGTATTCCGATTATATCCGCTATCCCATCCGTATGGAGGTGAGCAAGTCCCGCCTGAAGGAGGACTGTCCGGAGGACAAGCCGGAGTACGAAAGCTATCAGGAGGAGGATACCCTCAACTCAATGATCCCCATTTGGCAGCGGGCAAAGAAGGATGTGACCGAAGAAGAATACAACCAGTTCTATCGGGAAAAGTTCTACGATTTTACCGAGCCTTTGCGGGTGATCCACAGTAGCGCTGAGGGTACTGTCAGCTTCAAGGCACTTTTGTTCATTCCCGGAAAAGCGCCCTATGATTTCTACACCAAGGACTTTAAGCGGGGTCTGCAGCTTTACTCCTCCGGCGTGATGATTATGGAAAACTGCGAGGACCTGCTGCCGGAGCACTTCCGCTTTGTCCGGGGCGTGGTGGATAGCCAGGATCTTTCCCTGAATATCAGCCGTGAAATGCTCCAGCACAACCGGCAGCTGACCCTGATCGCCCGTAATATCGAGAAGAAGATCAAGAGCGAGTTGGCTTCTATGCTGGAAAACGAGCGGGAGAAGTATGAAAGCTTCTACGCAGTATTTGGCCGCCAGCTGAAGTATGGCACGGTTGCCGATTACGGCGCACATAAGGATGCGACCCAGGACCTTTTGCTGTTCTACAGCCATAAGCAGGGGAAAATGATCACCCTGAAGGAATATGCAGAGGCGATGGCAGAGGGACAGGAGAAGATCTACTATGTACCCGGCGAGAATAAGGATCGCCTTGCAAAGCTGCCCCAGGTCAAGACCCTGGCAGAAAAGGGCTATGATGTGCTGCTCTTTACCGATGAGGTGGACGAGTTCATCCCCCAGACCCTGATGACCTACGCCGAAAAGCAGTTCTGCAATGCCTCCACCGAGGACCTGGGCTTGCAGTCTGAGGAAGAGAAGAAGGCAATTGAGGAAAAGGCAGAGGAAATGAAGGATTTCCTGACCTTTGTGAAGGATACCCTGGGCGAAAGCATCAAGGAAGTAAGACTTTCCGGTAATTTGGGCAGCGCGCCTGCCTGCCTGACCCCCGCATCCGGTGTCAGCTTTGAAATGGAGAAGTATATGCGCCGGGTCAATCCGGATGTGTCCTTCCCCTCCGAGCGGATATTGGAGCTGAATGCGGAGCATCCGGCTGTGCAGGCAATGCAAAGTGCTTTGATCTCCGATACCCAAAAGGCAAAGGACTATGCTGCCCTTCTGTGCGCTCAGGCGACACTTTTGGCAGAGCTTCCCCTGGAAGACCCAATGGCGTATACCGAACTTGTGTGCAAGCTGATGAAATAAGAAAAGGTGTTGCTGCCCGACGCATAAATAGAAATTCGGCATAATATAACGAGAAAGGACGCGTTGCACTTTATTTTGCAACGCGTCCTTCTGTTCTTTTTTACATGGCCTTATTGTTCAGCCGCTCGCCAACGGCTCCACCGGGGTGGATCAGGGCAAACTGTTCTGCCTGATAGCCGGTCTGCTCGATCATTGCTGCCTGAAGGGCGTGGAAGATCATACACAGGGCGGTGGTGCTGGTAGTACCCTGGGCGTTCCACTTGTCGGTTTCCCGGTTCACATACTGCTTCAGGACCACATCCGCAGCCAGAGCCAGCGGAGACTCCAGATTTTCCGTAACGGTGATGATGGACACGCCCTTTGCCTTGCAGATGTCAACAATGGGCAGCAGTTCCTTTGTCTTGCCGCCCCGGGAGGCGAAGATCATCACATCTCCTGCCTGCAAAAAGCCTGTTGCACCGTGGACAGCCTCAGCGGGGCTGATAAACCGGGCAGGCTGCTCAATGCAGCACATCAGGTGGGCAAAATGCTGGCAGATAATGCCGGAGTGACCGCAGCCGGCAGCGCCGATGCGGGGTGCGGCGATCAGTAGTTCCACAGCCTTGGAAAAGGCTTCTTCTTCTACAAATTCCTTCATTTCCCGGATGCAGGCTGCCTCAATATCATAGGCATCCAGCGCTGCCTGCATTGCTTCTTTTTTGATCATACCCTATTCTCCTTATGTAAGTTTTTCGGAATATCAAATTTCTGTTTGACAGGCAGGTACATCGTAGGGCGGGGGCTTGCTCCCACCGTTGAAAATATTCGGTTTTGGCGGCGGGAGCAAGCCCCCCGCCCTACCATAGTCAGTTCGTCAAACAGAAAATTGTCTTTTATATACCTTAGTCCTTTTTTGCCGGTTTTTCAAGTCGCAAAATACACAACATTTCTGGAAAAAAGTTATTTAGATTAACAATTCCTTCAATTTTTTGAAATTGGATTGACTATTCAAATAGATAAGTTTATAATACATATTGGAAAATTTATGAAGGAGAGATAGATCCTATGAACAAGCGTAAAATTTCTGTTCCTTTTTTTGAGATCGGTCCGAAATCCTATCTGTACGGCGATGAAATTCTGGATCTGGCGCTGGCTGCTGACAAGGCTTCTGAAAAGTACAATGTGGATATTATTTTCACCTGCCCTGTAGTGGACATCCGCCGGGTCAAGGAAGCAACCAAGAACATTCATGTGTTCGCCCCCCATATGGATCCCATCCCCGTAGGCCGGGGTCTGGCTGACATTCTGCCGGAATCTCTGGTGGCTGCAGGCGCAGAGGGCGTTATGCTCAACCACGTGGAAAAGCCTGTAAGCTTTGAGGTTCTGTCCCAGACCATTGACCGGGCAAACGAAGTGGGGCTGACCACCATCGTCTGTGCAGACTCTATGGCAGATGCCAGCAAGATCGCATCATTGCATCCGGACATCATTGTCGCTGAGCCCTCTGAGCTGATCGGTACCGGCGTGAGCGTAGGTCCTGAGTATGTGGAAGCAGCAATGCAGTCTGTCAAGGGTGTGGATGAGAATATTCTGGTGCTCACCGCTGCCGGCATTTCTAACGGCACCGATGTGTACAACACCATTATCGCCGGCGCAGATGCCACCGGTTCTTCTTCCGGTGTTGCCAAGGCTGCTGACCGGGCTGCTATGGTGGACGAAATGATCGCCGCTGTCCGCAAGGCCTGGGACGAGCGTCATAACTAAGTCAATCAATTAAAAATTTACATATCTGGAGGAAAACAAAATGGAATTCAAAATGATTCAAAAAGAGATCCAACTGCAGTCCCGTGGCTGGGTCCCCACCTTCCACGACATTTCTATCGATGTTCACAAGATCGTGGAGGAGTCCGGCATCAAGAACGGCACGGTTTCTGTGGTCTCCCACCACACCACCTGCTCCGTGATGATCCAGGAGTGCTCTCACGACTTTGACACCTTTGATCTGGAGTACCTGCAGCACGATCTGCTGGACATTATGCGGAAGATGATCCCCGACTATGTAAACGAGGGTGATTACCGCCATCCCGGCCCTGTTCACGCACAGTTCGGCCGCTATGTTGATGAGCCCGGCAACTTCACCTCTATGAACACCGACGGTCACCTGCGCAGTGTCTTCTTCGGCCGCAGTGAGACCCTGACTATCAAGGACGGCAAGCTGGATCTGGGCGAATTTGCACACATCTACTTCATCGACTGGGACCACGTCCGTGCCCGTCCCCGTCAGGTCAACCTGACCCTGTTCGGCACCACCGAGGATGTGGGCGATCGCAAGTACAACAACGGCGAAGTGGTCAACACCCTGCGTAAGTTCCCTGCAGAAGAAAAGGCCTATATGGCGCAGTACGACGAGTGGAAGATCCGTTGATTTCTCTTTGAAACCGATTCGGGAGGTAGCGAAACCAGCTACCTCCCTTATTTCATCAAATTTCTGTTTATCGAATAGATTCGTAGGGGACGCCGCCCTCGGCGTCCCATCAGGAAATCCGACCTCGATGGGCGGATTTCCTGCAGTTTGCCAATATTTCTGTATTTTTGGGGCATCGAACCCCTAAAATACAGATGGGACG
>JAZNDD010000083.1:0-4184 GCA_045587865.1 Faecousia sp. | reverse complement strand
CAAAGGGAAAATCCACAAGCTGATACAAAACAAGCTGCATCCAGATACCGTTGATTCCAACCTGTGCATACTGCTGGAGTATCTGCTCCGGTAAGGGATCCAGGCTTTCATCCAACAGAACATCGCCGTACAAGGCAAAATAGGGGTAGATCATCCGAAGATTATTTCCTTCAGCCTTGGAAACAACCTTCTCTGCTACAGGCTTTTGGAATTCTTCTACAAAAGAAAAGGCATTGTCCTTGTAGTTGCCAAAGGCTTCTTTGCACAGCGATGCAATCTCCCTTGTGCGCAAGAGCTGTTCTTCTGTTAAAGGCGCATAGACCGTTTTTTCCACCTGCGGTTTTTCATTTCCCAACTTGACCCACATAAAGTCATCTTCTTTTAAGATGAATGCCAATTCATCCGCAGAGATATTCAGAAGGGTCATGATTTGCTCATAGGTACAGATATGCCAATTGTCACGAATCGTGGTTAAATAGCCCCGTTTTTTCCACATCGGATTTAACGGTTCGTTTTCATCCAGACCCATCTGCTTTACTGCGCAGTATATATTCGCACAAGAGGTTTCCAAAGCAGCGGCAATTCTGTTCACCGGGATATATCCCCAGTTTCTCCAGATAACATTCTGCCATACAGTAGGGAAATATTCATAAGATACAGCCTTTTTGTTCGACACTTGCGGTAAGGCAGACATAATCACTTCTCCTCTGCAAAAATTCTGTCTATTTCCAATATATTAAAAACTTTTGCCGTAACGGATTAGAAGCCATAACCGGCAGGGCTGTAATAAGCCATATTGGTCTGACGAACATCCAGTCTGCCGAAACAGGCAACCACAGGAACATCCGAGATCACATGGATGGCATACTGGCCATAGGGGATCTGGTAGCCCTCCTTGCCGATGGGCTTATCCAGCCGCAGGCAAGTGGTGCGCTCTGCATTCAGATCAATGGTAATATTATCATAAGGAGGCTTGTCTTCAAACAAGATCTTGATGCGGATCTTGGCATCATCCTTGGAAACATTGGTGATCATCAAGGCCTCATGGCCGGGAAAATCAGGATTGTCGCCCTTGGGAGGCAGGTCGCCGTCGCAAAATACCCAGTTCTTTTTACCGTACATATTCCTTCCTCCTATCAATGCTTTTCTACATAGTCAAACAGTTCTTTTTCAAATTCGGGGCAAAGGGGCTGGGCACCGTTTTCTGTGATCACATAGCAGGTTTCCACGCGAAGACCATTCAAGGTGGGATGACCGAAGAAAGAAACGTCCACATTCACGATCATATTCTTTTCCAGAACATCGTCACTGTTGGGGCCGAAGAAAGGAGCTTCTGCCTCCATCAAACCCATCGTATGGGCAAAGGGGCAAACGATGTACTTCAAATAGCCACCCTTATCGTAGAGCTTTCTGCCTTCGGCGTCGATCTGACGGCCGGAGTTGCCGATCTTCAGCATACTCTTTGTAACCTGCATAACCTCGATCATATCGGTCAGGCACTTCTTCTGCTCAGGGGTATACTCGCCGCTGACAGGAATGGTGTGACCAAAGGTGCCGGCATAACCGTTGATACGAGGAGCAATACCCAGCATTACCATCTCGCCGTTTTCCATAACCTTATCGGTTGCGGTAGGAACGACAGCATTGGAACGGACACCGCTGCCTACGATGGTCTGATAAGCAAAGCTGTTGGCGCCGTTAGCACGGCAAACTGCTTCACCGGCTGCGGCAACCTCATATTCCTTGGCACCGGCCTTGACTTTTTCAGCCATTGCCTTATAGGCATCATAGCAAAGCATAGTGGCCTTTCTTGCCTGCTCTACTTCCCAGTCACTTTTGACATAACGGAACTTCAGGTAATCGTCGGTCAGGTCAATGATCTCACAGCCGGAGAAGCCGCTCACCAAATCCTGATGTACCGCATAGGGCATATCGGTCGTACCGACCAGGCCTACCTTCTTTACGGGGAATTTCTGATTCAGCTCCGCAAACAGTTCGGGGAAGCCGATGATGGTTGCCAGAGGATATTCCTCATCCGGTACCATAAACACCTTGAAGCAACGGGTATCGCTGATGGCAGAAGACTGCTTTGCAAAGGGCTCACTCTCAGGACCGCCCAGCAGCATTGTGGTGCCATCTCTGCCCACAAGGACAGCGCCCTTTTCAAACTGACCGCACCAGCCGGTCAAGTACCAACCGTTGGCTACATTCAGCTCGTCGAAATAGATAACGGCAATATCCGTATCTTTCTCATTCAAGAGCTTGACCACCTTGTCAATTCTGTTTTGTGTTTCCTGTTTGTTAAAATACGCCATAATAATTCCTCCTGATTTTTATTGTGCAATCCACTCAAAGTCTTCAAGCGGATACATTGGACGCGCAATACGCTGCAGATTCAAGCGGGCCAGTTCCACACAGCTTGCGCCGTCAGACAGCGCAAACAGTTCCCGGTCTGCATAGGGCTTCAGTTCTTCGAACAAATACCCCAACTTAACAACAACAATTTCATATTCTAAAAGATCAACATTGGCTTTGTCGAAATTGCCCTTTTCAATAAACGCGCTGCGTTTTTCTGTAAACACCGCATCAACATTGTCAAAAGAAATGGTCAGACTTCTGCCGATGATCTCTTTTGCCCAGCCTAAGATCTCTCCGTGAGCCTTAATTGTTCCCTGGCAGCCCAATTTTTCAACGGATACCGTTTCACCGTCTTTTTTGTTCCACAGTGTTTCTACAATTTCCAAATCTGTAATGCCGGCAACGCAGGTTTTCTTGCCGGGTCTGGCATTCAAAAACAGCTTCAGGATATCTTCCGATGTACCCTCAGCTCCGGCAGTGGTATTATCGCCGCTGTCGGTAATGAAAATGCGTTTCTCTTCACCGGCTATAGCCCGGCGAACACATTCCTCAGGCAGTTCTGCCTCGATCCGGAATCGGTATTCCCTTCTGGTATTCCAAAGCTTGTTTGCAAGATCCTTTGCTATCTGCCGGGCAGTATCGGGATCCGCGGCACTGACAACTGCAGACGCACTGGTATTCGGCGCATCGATCCAACAATGACCAAAGAAAAGATTGGCACCGAAAATATCCTCTCTTTCCTCCAAAAGCACTGTTTCTGCTTCCAAAGAACGCAGCGGCTCCTGCCGGGTGAGCATAGTATCGCCTTTTACAAGCATGGGAATCTTCTGCACATATGTATGGGGCTTGATGCCATTTTGCAAGCAATAGGTCAGCGCAGTCGCTGCACGCACCTGGCTTTCCGGCTGATCCGTGTGAGGAGCTGTTTTATAACCGCAAATAATATCCACATACTGCCCCAGCTCATTGGTAATATTGGCGTGCAGATCCATCGTAAAGGCAATCAAACATTCCCGGCTGACGATCTGACGGATCTCCTTGACAAGCTGAAGCTCGCCGCTGCCGATTTCATCCACCTCCATGCTGCCGTGGACATAGATATAGATGCCGTCTGCATCCGGGTTCCGTCGCACTGTATCCATAATTTGCTCTTTATAGTATTCATAAATATGCCGCTCAACCGTGGCAGAGGGCAGCGCATTGGCATAAATGGAAGGTATAATCTCAAAACCGGCATCTTCAAATATATTTTTTACCACCAGTTTTTTAAAGATATCCCATCCTGCAAAGTACTCAAAGTCACTTTTCTGCGGATGAAGATTTGCCTTGCTGTTGGATTCGCACTGAAACGATGCAACAATCACCTTCATTGTATACGCCTCCTTTTATCATCTTCCACTGAGTAAAATGATCTAATTTCTCCGTATCAAAAGAAATTGTCAGACCCTTATGGATATCCGGGTTATAAATAGATGCCTTTCCATGATCTGCAAAAGCCTGTCGGTTTAGTCCCTGCCTATATCGTAAACCGATTGAACGGTCAGTTGGTCTTTCAGCTCTGCGGCGTTATGGCTTGTCTTCGCAAACAGCGTTACAGGGGCGGTACTTGTCACATCCACATAGTTATCTGACAACACCACATCAGCCTCATTAAAATCAATCTCCACATATTTTGCAAAGGCGCTTGCAGACACTGTAATCTCCACGCCGTCGGTGCTATCCTGAATTTCCACCTGAATATTAGGTTCTTTCCACGCAAAATCCTTGGGAAGGGCCAACAGGAGGGTTTGGCGCATCAGGAACTTGCCTGCATCATCATACACATC
>JAZNDD010000082.1:0-6810 GCA_045587865.1 Faecousia sp. | reverse complement strand
GGGGGCTGTCACCGCAGGTGACTGGGGGAGTGTACTTCTTAAGATAGGACAACCCCTCCGCCCAGTGTGCGCACTGGGCACCTCCCCTATGAGGGGAGGCAAGTGGCGAGGCGGTACAACAGACCGTCAAACAGAAAATTGCCGTTATTTTTTCATTGCCTGCAGAATGGACTGGGGAAGGGGCGTTTCACACAGAATATCATCAATGTCGGAAACCTTGCAGAGGGTGTTCAGGAAGGTGTGACCGATCTTACTGCTGTCGCAAAGTAAAACATTGCGCCTGGATTGTTGTAGCATCGCCTTCCGAAGGACATTTTCTTCCACGGACTTATCCGTAAGCCTTCCATCCGGAGAAAGCCCCCGGCAGGAGAAAAAGAAAATATCTGCATTGTAACTGCGAACCGTACGCTCTGCGTCGTCGCCGATAAATGCAAAACTGTGGGTAATCATTCTTCCACCGGTGCAAATAGTCTGAATGCCCATTTGCCCCAATAGAACGGCTGCTTTTGCAGAGCTGGTGATCACGATCAGATCGTTAAAATCACCCAGATAGGGGATAACACTGTAAGCACTTGTGCTGGCATCGAGCATTATGATGTCGCCATCTTTCACAAGTTCCGCAGCCTTTCTGCCGATAATGTCCTTTGCGCTGTTTTGCTCCTGCTCCCGTAACACAATGGGGATCTGCTTGTCCGCCGGGCTTTTCCGAAGTCTTGCACCTCCGTGGGTGCGGATCACCTTGCCCATTGTTTCCAGCTTTGCCAGGTCTCTGCGCAGGGTCGGCACACTGATGTACAGTCTGTCTGCAAGCTCCTGAACACGCAATGTATCCTTTTCCAAAAGTGCATTTAAGATCCGCTCTTCCCGTTCATAGAAAGGCATATATAATCACCTCAAATTAACAAAACGATCAATTAAACGCGCAAATACTGTCCAAAACAGGCGATGAAGCACGGGAATATTGACAGAATTTGAGCGAATTAATATGATATTACCATATTCTGAACAAAAATGCAACAGATCGTTTGTAAAAGTGAGGGCGTGTACTATGTATGATGTTTTGATCGCCGGTGCTGGCGTTGTGGGCGGTATGCTGGCAAGAGAACTGTCAAAGTATAACTTGCAGGTGTGCTTATTGGAGAAGCAAAATGATGTGGCTATGGGCGCTTCCCGCGCCAACAGCGGCATCATCCACGGCGGCTATGACCCCGTCCCCGGCACACTGAAAGCAAGGCTCAACGCAGCCGGCGTAAACCTTTTGTATCAGGCAGCGCAGGAGCTGTCAGTGCCTTTTGTGCGCAACGGCTCTATGGTTTGTGCCTTTTCTGAGGAGGAAAACAAGACACTGGATATGCTTCTGAAAAGAGGCCACGAAAACGGGATCGATGATCTTGAACTGCTCACAGGCGATCAGGCAAGAGCGCTGGAGCCGGAGCTGTCCAAAGAAATTACCGGTGTATTGCGGGTAAAAAATGCCGGCATTATCTGCCCCTATGAGCTGACCATTGCTGCCATTGGCAACGCAATGGACAATGGAGTAGCGCTGAAGCGGAATTTTGCAGTGGCAAAAATCGAAAAAGCTGCAGATGTTTTTACAGTCACTTCCGAAAATGGCGAAGTGGTACAGGGCGCTTATTTCGTAAACTGTGCCGGTGGTTATTCCGATCGGGTGGCAGCACTGGCAGGCGACGCCTTCTTTACGATCAACCCCCGCGCCGGAGAGTATATGCTTTTGGATAAAGCGGAAGGCAAACGGGTGCAGCACACGATTTTCCAGGTTCCCACAAAGGATGGCAAGGGCATTCTGGTTTCTCCCACAGCAGACGGAAATCTGCTGGTTGGTCCCACGGCTGTGGAAGTGAAAGGACCGGACAGCAAGGAAACAACCCCGGAGGGCCTGGCAATCGTTGCAAAACTGGCAAAGAAAAGTGTTCCCGGTGTAGATCTGCGTCAGGTCATCACTTCCTTTACAGGTGTGCGCGCCTCAACGCACGGCGATGACTTTATTATCCAGGCATCCTGCAAAGTGCAGGGACTGGTCCACGCGGCGGCAATCGACTCTCCGGGCCTGACAGCCTGTGTGGCAATTGCCCAATATGTGGTGCAGATTCTGTCAGATATGGGTTTGCAATTAAAGAAAAAGGAAAACTGGGACGGTCACAGGGCAGATCCCTTTGCATTTAAGAAGATGACCGATGAACAGAAGGATGCATATATTCGGAAAAATCCTGCCTATGGCAAGATTGTCTGCCGCTGCGAAACGGTCAGCGAGGGTGAAATTCTGGAAGCCATTCGCAGCAATCCCCAGGCAACAGATATTGATGGCGTGAAGCGCCGCACCCGTTCCGGTATGGGAAGGTGTCAGGGCGGCTTCTGCTTGCCTTATGTGATGAAGCTGATCGCCCGTGAGCAAGGCATCCCCATGGAACAAGTGACCAAATCCGGAAAAGGCTCTGAGCCGCTGACCGGCAGAGTGTAAGAGGTAGAAGTATGGAACAGCACGATATTGTAGTGGTAGGCGGTGGACCTGCAGGTATGGCAGCTGCCGTTGCAGCTTATGATGCAGGCGTTACAGATGTTGTAATATTGGATCGGGAGGAGGACATTGGCGGCATTTTGCGCCAGTGTATCCACAGTGGCTTTGGCTTGCACAAGCTGGGCGAAGAGTTGACTGGACCTGAGTATGCAGATGTGTATAAGCAGCAGGTTTTAAGCCGGGGCATTCCGGTTTACTATGAAACCACAGTCACAAAGCTAAGCCCCGATAAAATCGTTACTGCCCAAAACCGCAGCGGCATTTTGAAGCTGCAGGCAAAGGCAGTGATCCTGGCAATGGGCTGCCGGGAGCGCAGCCGGGGTGCGCTGAACATCAGCGGCACACGCCCTGCGGGCGTCTACAGCGCAGGCACAGCCCAAAAGCTCATCAACTGCGAAGGCTATATGGTTGGTAAAAAGGTGGTTATTCTCGGTTCCGGTGATATTGGACTGATTATGGCACGAAGACTCTCCCTGGAAGGGGCAAAGGTGGAAGCGGTGTGTGAGCTGCTCCCGTATTCCGGCGGCTTGTCCCGTAACATCGTTCAGTGCCTGGAGGATTTTGACATTCCCCTTTACTTAAGCACAACTGTCTGTGAGATTCACGGCAAGCAGCGCGTTGAAGGCGTCACCGTTGCACAGGTGGATGAAAACCGCCAGCCGATCGAAGAAACAAAGCGGTTTATTCCTTGCGATACCCTTCTTTTGTCTGTTGGCCTGATCCCGGAAAATGAATTGACCCGGGGCGCGGGGATCCTGATCGATCCTGTAACCAACGGTGCTGTGGTGGATGAAAACTGCCAGACCGATACAGCCGGCATTTTCGCTTGCGGCAATGTGCTTCAGGTCCACGATCTGGTGGACTATGTTTCCGATGAGGCAGAGCGGGCAGGACTGGGCGCTGCTGCTTATGTTCAGGGCGCAGACCGAGAAGGGCAGTGGGTATCCACCCGTCCCGGCGCAGGTGTGCGTTATGTACTTCCCCAGCGCATCCATACAGATGCTGCACAGGATGTATCCCTGTTTTTCCGTGTGAGTCGTCCCTTTGGAAAAGTAAGATTGACCGTCAAGGACGGCGATACAGTACTCGTAACTGCCAAGCGGTTGAAGGTGGCGCCCGGTGAGATGGAAAAACTGACCCTAAAGCCGGAGATCCTTTCCAATATTTCCGGGCAGATCACGGTATCGGTGGAGGAAGTAGAATGAAAAGAGAAATTACTTGTATCGTCTGCCCCAGAGGCTGTCTATTGACGGCAGTGGCGGAAAATGGTAAAATTACAGTCACAGGCAATGGCTGTTCAAGAGGCGAAAAGCACGCCATCGATGAATGTACAAATCCCGTTCGCTCCCTGACTGCTACGGTGCGTGTTTCCAACCGCCCGGATACGATGGTGAGTGTGAAAACAGTCGATCCCATTGCTAAGGGAAAAATGCTGGAAGCAATGACACGGATTCGGGAAATGACAGTGGCTGCGCCTGTAAAAATCGGCGATGTGATCCTGACAGATGTGTTCGGAACGCAGATCATTGCCACAAAGGAGATCCAATAATGGATAAGAACCAGACCATTCGCAATATTAAGCTGTTTCTGTTTGACCAAGATGGAACCCTGTACCTGGGTAATCGGTTATATCCGTTTACCGTCCCAATGCTGAATAAGATCAAAGAAACCGGCAGACGCTATATGTTTATGACCAACAACTCCTCCAAGAGTGTGGCGGACTATATCAAGAAGCTGGAAAAGATGGGCATTTCTGCCACCCGGGAGGATTTTATTACCTCCTCACAGGCAACTGCATATTATCTGAAAAAGCACCATCCCGGGAAAATGCTCTATGTTTGCGGAACAAAATCTCTGGTGGCGGAGCTGGAAATGGAAGGCTTTCAGACCACTACCGACCTTGAGAAGGTAGAATGTGTGGTTATGGGCTTTGACACAGAGCTGACCTTCCAAAAGCTTGAGGACGTAAGTAAGCTCCTGCTGACCCGTAAGGACCTGCCGTATATTGCCACCAATCCGGACCTTGTGTGTCCCACGGAATTTGGCAGTGTGCCGGATTGCGGCAGTGTATGTGAAATGATCTATAATGCCACCGGCCGCCGGCCTGTGGTGATCGGCAAGCCCAGCAGCTTGATGCCGGAGCTGGCAATGGAGCATACAGGCTGTAAAAAAGAGGAAACAGCGGTGGTTGGCGACCGGATCTACACGGATGTAAAATCCGGATTAAATGCGGGCATCACCGGAATTTTGGTACTCAGCGGCGAGACAACACCGGAAATTCTGGCAGCATCGGAAGATAAGCCCCATTTGGTGCTGCAGGACTGCAGTGAAATTTTGTCCGCTCTGTAAAGAATGCTGTCCGTCAGTACTTGACAAAGAACGCCTCCTGTGCTACAATTTCCTAAACCGTTGAGGAAGAGTGAGTAAGTTTTCATTTGCTTCTTTCAGAGAGCCGCCGGTGGTGTAAGCGCGGCAGAAGGGTGAAGACCCAATGGACTTCCGAGGGCAATCAGAACAGGTCAAAGCCCCAGTATGTGCGCCGGAGCTGGCACTCCGTAACAAAATGCCGGCATATGTCAGTATGCAATGAGTGGGCGCGCCTTTTGCGCCAAGCCGGGTGGCACCGCAGGAATATTTCATCCTGTCCCAGCTTTTGGTAAGTCTGGGGCAGGTTTTTTTGTCCCAATGCTGCATTCGTTTGAAAGGGGATAATATTATGGAAAAGAAAATACCTTACAAAATCTATCTGGAAGAGAGCGAGATGCCGAAGGCGTGGTATAACCTGCGTGCAGATATGGTCAATAAGCCTGCGCCGCTTCTTAACCCGGATACCCATAAGCCGATGACTGCGCAGGACTTATCAGGCGTTTTCTGTGATGAGCTGATCCGGCAGGAGCTGGATGAAACCACACCTTATATTGAGATCCCGGAGGAGATCCGGAATTTCTACAAAATGTACCGGCCTGCGCCGTTGGTCCGCGCTTACTGCCTGGAGGAGAAACTGCAGACCCCTGCAAAGATCTACTATAAGTTTGAGGGCAATAACACCAGCGGCAGCCATAAGCTGAACTCTGCCATTGCCCAGGCATACTATGCAAAGAAACAGGGCTTAAAGGGCGTTACCACGGAGACCGGTGCAGGTCAGTGGGGTACAGCGCTGAGTATGGCTTGCTCTTATTTTGGGCTGGACTGCAAGGTGTATATGGTCAAGGGCTCTTACGAGCTTAAGCCCTTCCGCCGTGAAGTGATGCGCACCTATGGCGCGTCGGTCACCCCGTCTCCTTCTATGGAAACAGAAGTGGGCAGAAAAATTTTGCAGGAGCATCCCGGCACCACCGGCAGCTTAGGCTGCGCGATTTCCGAGGCTGTGGAAACAGCTACCAATCTGGAAGGCTATCGCTATGTGCTGGGCAGTGTGCTCAATCAGGTGATGCTGCATCAGTCCATTATTGGTCTGGAAACCATCGCTGCTATGGAAAAATACGATATCAAGCCGGATATCATCATCGGCTGCGCCGGTGGCGGCTCTAACTTAGGCGGGTTGATCGCCCCCTTTATGGGAAAGAAGATCAAGGGCGAGCTGGATTGCCGTTTTGTGGCAGTTGAGCCGGAATCCTGTCCCACACTGACCCGGGGCAAGTATGCCTATGACTATTGCGATACCGGTATGGTCTGCCCCCTGTCCAAGATGTATACTCTGGGCAGTGGCTTTATCCCTGCGGCAAATCACGCAGGCGGATTGCGGTATCACGGTATGTGTCCAACCCTTTCCCAACTGTATGATGATGGGCTGATGGAGGCAGTTTCTGTGCCGCAGACCTCTGTGTTCGCAGCAGCCGAAGCCTTTGCCCGTGTGGAGGGCATTCTGCCTGCACCGGAAAGCAGCCACGCCATCAAGGTGGCTATGGACGAAGCCATCCGCTGCAAGGAAACAGGGGAGGCAAAAACCATCCTCTTCGGTCTGACCGGCACAGGCTATTTTGATATGATGTCCTACGAAAAATTCCAGGACGGAAAAATGACAGACTATGTCCCCAGTGATGCGGAGCTGGAAGCAAGCTTTGCAAAATTACCTGTGGTCGAATAATATCAATGGGCGCGTTGCACAACGCGCCCATTTTTTTGCCAAATTTCTGTTTGACGAATAAATGCCTTCCCCTGGGGGAAGGTGCCCCGCAGGGGCGGATGAGGGAAAAACCAAAATGCAAAATATATAGAAATGTATGTTAAATAGGCAAAAGTAAGACCCTCATCCGTCTTCAAATCCGTGCAAG
>JAZNDD010000081.1:0-4751 GCA_045587865.1 Faecousia sp. | reverse complement strand
TACAGTCCGCACGCCCCGTTTGGGGTGAGCCTGTTTAATTTAGCACAGCTTCTTCCCTTTGTCAAGAACTTTTTTCACTTTTCTCAACATTTTTTTCAAATATTTTTTTCAGGTGCAAAATCGGCAGTTGTATGCCCTCTTTCCAGTCCTTTATGGGATACCCATTTTCGTGGGATGTCATATATTTTGCGGCATCCGCGACACTCCCCTTTCCATCCCACCGGCACAGTTCCACAGATCTTTTTAGGTGCGGCTGTACTTCGGTAATCTGTTCGACAGCATTTTCAGATACCAACAGAAACTGCGCTGTGTCCAGATAGATAATACCCAGGCAGTGTTCTTCCAGATCCGCAAGGGCTTCCTCCACCGTTCTCCCGACACCCCGATCCTGGGTGTCCGTTTCCAGGACGATCCAGTTTCCTTGTTTGTACATCCATACCGCCTGAACCGGTTCCAGTTTCCCCACATCCAGTTTTTCCACCGGAATTACCAGAACTGCCGCAAGGAGCAAGCAATAGATTATGATTCGTTTCATTTCTGGTTTCTCCTATCCTCCGGTTTTAACTTGCTTGCCCGGTAAATCTGCTTTTTCAGGCGCTTTCTGAAAAAGTTTCCCGTATGATCCAGATACCGAACATCCAGGCACTTTAATCCAGCCAGATGGATCAGCAGAGCGATCGCACCTGCCACTGTACCGTACAAGCCTGCCACTGCAGAAAGGGCTGCAATTCCAAACCGCCAGATCCGCACCGCATTGGCAAGATCCCGATTGGGCAACACAAAACCACAAACGCCGGCGATGGACACCATAATAAGAGCAACCGGTGAGATAAGTCCTGCCTCCACTGCTGCTGTCCCCACCACAATACCACCTACCACAGACACAGACTGCCCAATCGCCTGAGGCAAGTGCAAACCGGATTCCTGCAATAGTTCAAAGGCGATCAGCAGTCCAAGTACCTCCGAAATTGTGGAAAAAGGGACAGACTGCTTGCTTTCAATAATGGACCGCAATAACGGTAGCGGAATCACTGCCTGATGGAATGTGGCAAGCGCCACATAGATTCCCGGCAGCAACAAACTGGCAAGGAGCGCCAAATATCTTAAAATACGAACTGCAGACGCGCCAATATAATCCCGACCCCGATCTTCCGGGCTCTCCATTAAATACATTAGATCTGCAGGAGCCAGATATCCCAGAGGCAGTCCGTCGATCAGCAAGCCCACCCGTCCGTCCAGAAGTCCCTGGGCAAACCGATCTGACCGTTCCGTATATTGCAGCAGTGGAAATGCGGTTGCCCGGGATCCGGTTACATACTCCTCCACTGATGCAGGCGACAACATTCCATCAATGTCAATTTCCTTCAGGCGGGCGATCATACGCTCTACCAGTTTTGGGTTGGTGATCCCCTCCAGATACAGGACACTTACATTTGTAAGACTTCTGCGTCCCACCTGCATTTCATAAAGTCGCAGATCAGGACTGCGCAAATGCCGCCGCACATAACTGGTGTTGGAACGGATCGTCTCCACAAAGGCATCCTTTGTGCCTTTGACGGTATTTTCCACCTCTGGTGCACTTGTTCCCCGTTTATCCGGCGTTCTGACTTCAAACCCAATGGCGCCCACTTCCGGAAACAACACCACGCAAAAGCCGTTCACCAGCAAAAATGCAATATTATCCAGGTCTTTACAGGGAGTTGCTACATTATTATAGATCATACCTGCGATTGCCCGGTCATACAGTTTCTGCATTGTGGGTGCGCTCAAGTGCTGGGTTATGGGCTTAAATATATAATCGGATGCGTAAGCAGATGCGATCAGTCCATCGATGGCATAGGCATAAATCGTATGGTCGCCGCAACGGAGCTCTCGTCGGATAAAGTCTGCCGCCCCCTGAAAAATACGGGTAACATTTTCGTCTGTCATCGGTCCGGTGTAATTCATTTCCTCACCCCTTATCCCATTTTTCCCCAAAAGACTGGGAATATGTGGATTGGAATTGAATTTTTCCCCAAAAGATGATATAGTAATATATTATTGTATAACCACTGGAGGAAATCCTATGTCCCACGTGATTGCTGCGGTGTCTACCGGAAATCAAATTTCTGCCATTGGCATTTTGCGGCTGACAGGCGATGGCTGTGCCCAGATTGCCGGAAAGGTATTTACATTAAATAACGGAACCCCCCTGCAGGATGCTCCTGACCGGAAACTGATGCTGGGCAAGTTGCACGATTCCCAGGGGCGGGTGATCGACTCCTGTCTGGCTGTCTATACCCGGGGCCCTCGTTCCTATACAGGCGAGGACACGGTGGAGATCCAGTGCCACGGCTCGCCGGCGGTACTTGCGGCAGGACTGGACGCATTGTTCCAAGCGGGTGCGCAACCTGCCAAGCGGGGTGAATTTACCAAGCGGGCCTTTTTGAACGGTCAGTTGGCTCTGACCCAGGCAGAAGCAGTCATTGATCTGATCGAAGCAGAAACTGCCGATGCTGCCGCCAATGCCGCCGGTCAGGTGGAAGGTGTTCTGCAGAAAAAACTTGCGCCGATTTACGATAATCTTGTAGATATCTGCAGTCATTTTCACGCAGTGCTGGACTATCCGGATGAGGACATTGAAGATTTCGGCATTGCCAATTATTCAGTGTCCTTACGCAATGATGCAAAAGCACTCTACTCCATTTTGCAAACTTATGGACAGGGCCGTATTTTGAAGCAAGGTGTTTGTGCTGCGATCGTGGGCAAGCCCAACGTGGGTAAATCCAGTCTGCTCAACGCGCTGGCTGGATACGAGCGGGTCATCGTCACAGAAATTGCCGGCACTACCCGGGACACTGTGGAAGAATCGGTGATGGTTGGTTCTACCCGCCTGCGGCTGATCGACACCGCCGGAATTCGTCAGACCGATGACCGGATCGAGGCAATGGGTGTGGAACGCTCCCGGCAGGCTGCAGAAAATGCGGATCTGGTGATCTTTGTGTGTGACGGTTCACAGCCACTTAGTGACGAGGACCGGGAAGTGATCGACAGTTGTCTGGATCACGAACACAGTATTGCTCTGATCAACAAATCTGACTTAGGAAGCGCAGTTGTCCCCGGTGACCTGCCCTTTACCACTGTGATCCCCATTTGTGCTAAAACCGGAGAAGGGCTTGACCTGCTGGCAGACACGGTAGATCTGATGTTTGCAGGAGAGTCTCCCTGTGACGGTTCTGTTTTGACCAATCCCCGGCAGCACGATGCCGTTCGCCGGGCTTATGAGGCAATGCTATCTGCACTGCAGGGACTTAAGCTGGGTCTTACTCCGGATGCAGTGCTGACCGATGTGGAGGCTGCGATGGAGGCTATGGGTGAAGTGACCGGCGCAACCGTCCGGGAAGATATTACTGCCAGGATCTTTGAACGGTTCTGCGTGGGAAAATAAACGAAGGAGATTGCCACACCAGTGCGCGCACTGGTTCGCAATGACATAATTATGATTTATTTGGATAACTCTGCCACCACAAAGCCTTGTAAAGAGGCTGTGGAGGCTGTTTCACAGGCATTGACAGAAAACTGGGGCAACCCCAGTGCCCTGTATCAGTTTGGGATCGATGCTGCCCATAGTCTGCGTGCCGCCAGAACAAAGGTGGCAGCCGCCTTGGGTGCTGAACCGGATCGGGTTTTCTTCACTTCCGGCGGTACAGAGGCTGACAACTGGGCAATTTTCGGCACAGTTAAGCGGTTTGGCAAGAAAAACAAGCACATTATTACTACTGCAATCGAGCACCACGCGATCTTAAACTGTATGAAGGAGCTGGAGGCGCAGGGGTATGAGGTGACCTATCTCCAGCCGGATGCATTGGGCCGGATTTCAGCAGACACACTCAAAGCCGCCCTTCGGAAAGATACGGTTCTGGTTTCCATTATGATGGTCAACAATGAAACCGGTGCTGTGATGCCCATTTCTCAAATGGCAAAACTAACACGCCGCTTTGCACCGGACGCCGTTTTTCATACAGATGCGGTACAGGGTTTCCTGAAAGTGCCCTTTACCGCCAAGACTTTAGGCGCAGATCTCATCAGTATTTCCTCCCACAAAGTACACGGGCCAAAGGGTGCAGGTGCGCTGTACATCAGTCCCCGGCTTAAGTCCTTCCCTCCCCTTTTGCTTGGGGGCGGACAGGAAAGCGGCTATCGCAGTGGCACAGAGGCAACGCCTGCAATTTTCGGTTTTGCCGCCGCCTGTGCCGCAGGAAGCACCACATTCCGTCAGGATATTGGACGGGAAAAGGAATTGCTGGATGGTTTGATTGAAAAGTTATGTAAACTTGAAGGAGTAGAAATCAACGGTGCGCACGATGCGCCCCACATTCTCTCCCTGTCCATCCCCGGAGTTCCGACCCAGAACTCTATCAACATTTTGCAGGATGCGGGGATCTGTGTTTCCGCCGGCTCTGCCTGTGCCAAAGGTCACCGCAGTCATGTGCTGTCTGCGATGAACCTGTCCCCCGAGATCATTGACAGTTCTTTCCGGGTGTCCCTTTCCCGGGACATCACACAGGCGGATTTGGATCAACTGATAGATGGCATTCAGCAAATTCTGAATTGGAAAAATAGACAAAAAGGGTGATTATATGGATTCCTATGGAACTATCCGAATTAAATTAGATGCATTGCTGGAACAATCCGGCATGAGCAAACGAAAATTAAGCCATCGCGCTGAAATGGAGCGCACACAAATCAATAACTATTGTAACAATAAGATT
>JAZNDD010000080.1:0-4928 GCA_045587865.1 Faecousia sp. | reverse complement strand
GAACAGCACATTGGAAACCATCATAGTGACCGCACCCACCAGGAAGCCTGTTTCACCACCGAATGCTACACCGGAGATATGGATCTGCAAAATACATATCACAGCCTAGTGCTTGTTCTATCTCCGCCCAGTTAGCAAGCTCAGTTCCTCTGTCGCAGGTTGTGGTTTTCACTAACTCCGATGGGAACTCTGACAAGGTTTGTATAATTGTTTTTGCCATAGTTGCTGCCTTTCGGTCAGGCATTTTTACAGCTATGTAGTAGCGTGTCTTTCTTTCTGCAAAGGTTGCAAAACAAGCTTTACTTTTTCCTTGTCCACTAACAACGGTATCTACTTCCCAATGCCCGGCTTCTTCACGGCGGTACACACTTTTGTCTCGTTTACGAATGGACTTTCCTTTGCTGAATTTACCCCGTGTTTCCTTTACACCGTGGGATTTCCCCTTGCGGCGCAACACTTTTAGATTCCCTTTGAGTAAATACCTGCCATAAAGCCAACGGTAGATGGCGCGCCAGCTGGGCATAGGCACCGGAGCCGGTGTACTGGCGATCTGTTCCGGAGACCATGTGGCAAGGAGTTTTTCCTCAATGTAGGAAATGACCTCTTGTGAATGAAACATGCCTCTGTGGCAGTAGGAGCGGCGCAGGAGGTACTTCTTTTGTGCTGTGTGAGGATAATAGGCCGGTCTGACATTCATATATGTCCGGTTGCGGTTGATCTCTCTGCTGACCGTGCTGGGACTACGTCCTATTAACTGTGCTATTTTTCGAAAACTTAGCCCTTCTACATAATATTTTCGTATACAACTGCGCTCTTCTATGGTAAGATGGTGATAGTTCATACAGGTCTCCTTTCGTGGTTTATGGTGTGGTAACTTTATTCTACCAGAGATCTGCATGAACTTCTTCTTTTTTTACAAGTGTTGCACTTGATAGTATAATTCACCAGGGCTTAATCAAACCTCCGGCTTAGAAGCAGCCGGAGGTTTTGACTATTCGGCGTGCAGATGTTAAGAACGGAGAACTTCCAAAATGCCCAGTCTCTCATAGCTGTATCCAGCATGGGTATTTACTGTTCAAGGCTACAGCATTTCCCAGCCAGAGTTCAGATAATACTCCCGAACTAGGGAGAGCATATACTTTTCGGCATTGGAAAGATAATGATTCTTTCGATATGCCACCACACGTTCCCAAGTGACAGGCGGTTCCGTGCGGAAATAAGTAGCACCAATTGCTGTATTCGTATAGGAGCGAGGGATAAAGGCGATTCCATAGCCGCTTTGTGCCAATAAATTTAGCGTGGACAGGCTGGCAGTTTCGAAGACCGCCTTGGGTGCAAAGCCTGCCTGGAAAAAAGCACAATCTGCAACAATGCGCAGGGTTGTATTTTTTTCTGCCAGAAGAAAGCCGTCATGCTCCAGCAGCTTCAAGTCCACCGTAGCCAATTTATCCGAAGGAACATGTTCGGCCAGCGCGGACAATGGGTGGCTGGAGGGAACGGCCAGAAGGATGTCCTCTCTGGCGATGGCGCGGGTCTCCACGCCGGGATAATCTAACTTACTGGTCACAAACCCAATGTCCACCTTTCCTGAGGAGATGAGTTTGCTGATCTCCATCACCGTACCCTCCTTCAAGACAATCTGAAAGCCGGGATACTTCGCCTTGAATGCAGGGAAGATGGCGGAAAACATGCGTGCACCCTGTCCGGGAGTGATTCCCATGGTGAAGCTGCCGCTTTGTTTTCCTATGATATCGCCGATCTGGCGGTAAGTTCTGGCCTGCTGGTCGAGGATATTTTCTGCCATACCAATATAGAGCTGTCCCACCGGGGTAGGAATCCAGCCGTTCTTGGTTCGCTCAAACAGGCTAGCCTCCAATTCCTCCTCCAGACGGGCGATATGCTGGCTCAAGGCGCTGGGAGTCAGATACAGCTTTTCCGCCGCAGCCGAAAGCGTTCGCTCGTGAGCAATGGTGATCACATATTTCAGTTGTCGAAAATCCATCCTGTGTACCTCTTTATATTTAAGTTCTTCTAAAATGTATTACAAATTAACTAACTTTACGTTTAGCTTTGCTTTGATTATAATAATTTTTGAAGAGAAGTTCAAGGGAATATTGTTACATTACATATTGTTTTGGGGAAGCGGTTCTTATTTCAAAAAGCTTCGATTTCAACAAACAAAGCAATATCGTGGTTCCATCAGATTTTGGCGAGAGAAGTGGATTTGTATGGTCCTGACAACAAAACAGATTCAAGCTGCTACGCAGGGGGCGGTCTATTTTACGGAGGAACACGGTGAGGTTTGCTTCCACCGTTTTTCTCCGACACAGGAGCGGTTGTACCGGTCCTACAGGGAGGATTTCTGGCGCAAAACCTTTGCCACGGCGGGTGTGAAGCTGTGCTTCCGCACAAACAGTTCCTGGATGCGCCTGAAAGTCAATGCCCTACAGACCGTGCCGCGGACGTATTTTTCCCTGGATGTGACGGTAGACGGACAGATCATCGGTTCTATCTGCAATATGCCGGAAGAGCTGCCGGAGAATTACACCACAGCCATCTGCCGTTTGGGCGAGTTTGAGCGGCGGTTCGAACTGGGCGAGGGCGAGAAAACAGTTTGTGTATATTTCCCTTGGTCCGTAAACCTGCGGATACAGGCATTGTCTTTGGCGGACGGTTCTCTCTTCGAGCCAATACATCCTGGTAAAACTCTGCTGATGTTCGGCGATTCTATAACCCAGGGCTATGATGCCATCCATCCCTCCAAACGTTACGGCTCTCTGTTGGCAGATGCCTTAGGTGCTTCTGAAATCAACAAGGCTATCGGCGGAGAGGTCTTTTTCCCTCCGCTGGCAGAAGCCAAAGAGGATTTGGAGCCAGACTACATCACCGTAGCTTACGGTACCAATGATTGGAGCAAAACGGCGCGGGAAAAGCTGTTGAAAAACGCCCGGACCTTCTACAGCACGCTGCAGCGGCAATATCCAAGGGCAAAGCTGGTGGCGCTGCTACCCATCTGGCGGAAGGACCGGGATGAGAATCGGCCTTACGGTAGCTTTGATCAGATGCGACAGGACCTGAAGAAAATTGCCGGAGAGTTGGGTGTTCCGGTGATCGATTGCTATGATTTTGTTCCAAAGGATCCTTCCTGTTTTGCAGATCTTCGGCTACACCCAAATGATGAGGGGTTTGTATGCTACGCAAATGCATTGGTCGATGCCTTTTGGGAGGTGGAACTTTGATAAATCGGATTTGATTCTCTGAGTTTGCCCATAACTGCGGAGAAAAATCGACAAGTCTATCACATTATCTTGTTTCATAATTTCATTTGAAAGGATGTATCTGTCATGACACAAGCAAATCAGATCCGCTTCTCCTATGAGAAACTGGAAAGCTGGGGCCATACGGTCCTGAAAACCACGCCCATGTTTGAGGAAGAGATACAAACTGTGATGAAAGTCCTGCTGGATACCAACCTGCGGGGCATGGATACCCACGGAATCAACATGCTGCCCTCTTACGCAAAACGCTACAGCGCCATCCCCCATCGCGATATCAAAGTGGTAGAGGATCGGGGCGCCGGCTGCATTATTGACGGCGGCAACCATACTGGCCAGATGACCTCCATGTTCGCCCTGGAAAAGGCCAAGGAAAAAGCCGACAAGTTCGGCATCGGTCTGGCTTTGGTCAAGGAATCCTGCCACAACGGCGCGGTGGGCTATTACGCCTCTCTCGCCGCGGAACAAGGCTACATCTCTCTGGTTACCACCACTGTGATGCCCTTGCTGGCGCCCTGGGGTGGTCTGGAACCCTTTGTGGGCAACAATCCCTACGCCATTGGCTTCCCCTATAAGCAGATGCCTATCGTTCTGGACGTTGCCAACACGGTGGCTGCCCGGCAGAAGATCTTCTCCTATGCCCGTGAAGGTTGGCAGCTGCCCGATGGCTGGGCCATGGATAAAGAAGGCAATCCCACCAACGATCCCCAAGAGGCCATCAACGGTCTGCTGATGCCTGTTGGCGGACACAAGGGTGCAGGACTTGCCACCATGATCGACATCATTTTGGGCACCCTCAGCGGCGGCACCTATGGCCGCTCCATCTGCGCCAACACCGTCACCGACAAGGAACAGCACATTTCCCATCTGTTCTTCCTGATGAACCCCGATTTCTACATGAGCCGGGAAGGGCTGGACAGCTACATCACCCAGTATGTTTCCGACTTCAAGGCCGTCAAGCGCAAGAAGGATGTGCCTGCTATTCTTCTCCCCGGTGAGCTGGAATGGAACAACACCCAGGAGCGCCGGGCCAATGGCATTCCGGTGTCTGCCGCAGTGCTGAAAGAACTCAATGCCTTCGCCGATCAGATCGGCGTGGCCCATCTGGAATAAAAGGAGGAACCTGGAATGAGCAAACAGTTTTTTGATACCACCATCCTGGACAAGCTGCGCCGGGGCGAGAAGGTCAGCGCCTCGTGGAATCAGCTGGGCAGCAATCTCAGCGCGGAGATCATCGCCGAGGCCGGCTTTGATGTGCAGGTCATCGATATGGAACACGCCCATATGACCCTGCCCCAGCTGATCACCCTGATTCAGGCCACCAAGGGTACCGACTGCGTTCCCTTTGTCCGTGTGCCCTGGAATGACATCGTCTGGTGCAAGCAGGTGCTGGATACCGGCGTCTACGGCATCCATGTGCCCTACGTCCAAACCAAGGAAGAAGCGGAAGCTGCTGTGCGCTACTGCAAGTATCCCCCCATGGGTGTGCGCGGCATCGCGGGCAGCCACCGGTCTGTGAATTATGGCATGGCAAAGGAGGACTACTTCCCCCGCGCAAACCGTGACGTTATGGTCATTGTGGCCATTGAGACCCCACTGGGTGTGGAAAATATCAAACAGATCGCCAGCGTGGAAGGTGTGGACGGCATCTTT
>JAZNDD010000079.1:0-6053 GCA_045587865.1 Faecousia sp. | reverse complement strand
CTGGCTCCATTATGTATTTAGATAACGCAGTAGTTGACGTTATGCTATCTATGCTTTCAATATTAACGACAATCACTGCCGCCTTTGCTTCTTTACCTGCTGCAGCAAGCGCTTTATAGTCAGATTTATTATAATAGTGCTCTATGTTGAGGATCACTTGGAATCTGTTAGGGCCGGCAAAGCACAAAAGCATGGGCGGATATTTTCCAGGATCGTTTATAAGTTCCACTTCTGTCAGATTCTGAAGGCATCCCTCGCGTACTGTTTCCGGCTTTTTATAAGAATTAAATTTCAGAATAGCCTCCGGTAAGTAGAACCTCAAGTTTTTCTGAAGAAAATCGAAGAACGCTTTGTAGATAGATAGCTCTGGACCATAATGACACTCATTGTTTGTCTCATGTGCAAAATGGTGTGCCTTTTTCTCACCCTTACGAGCCTCCAGACGTGTACCACAAGCAGGGCAAATACATTTGCAACTAAGCCCACGCGGAACAGCCTCTATCGATAACAATTCGCCGGTGTCAACCGCAACGCCAAAATACAGCGAACGATTCTTCTTTTTCTTGATATTAACGCGCCTGATTTGCTGGGATTCTACCATTACAATCACCCACTCATATAATAATCTGCAAATGCAAATAATACAGTTATTTGATTTAATTGTAAGTATTATAGCACATCTTTAGTCCAATAAACAGGGCATTTTATTTGTTTTTTAATTTTCGGCCTTGTAGTCATTCAAATTAACAGCTACCTCGCCATAAACAAATCCTCCACACAGAAATGCCGGGAGTTAGGAATTCCTTATTCCCAATTCAGAGTCTTTCTTTTTGGTCGTTCTGTCGGTATAATATTTATAGAAATTTCTCACTTGAGACAGATGAATTTTAAAGTATAATACTATGATTTGGCAAAAGCCAAGTGGTCGGTTTGGGAGAATCAAAATAAGGAGAGAGCCACATATGTACCACTTTGAATATGTACCCGAAAATCAAACAAAACCTGTGAAGAAAGAACTGCTTGAGATTATCTATACCGTCCAGGATCTTCTGCGCGACAAGTTTACCTTTCGCTTTGATTTTATCGGCAGCAGTGCCCGGAATATGATCACGCAGGATGTCAAGAGCAATATAGGATTTGACTTTGATATTAATATTGAAGTCAACGATCCGGAGGATACCTATCGTGCTGAAGAATTAAGGCACCTTATTCGCAATGCCTTGGATAGAGTAGCGCCTCGATATGGCTACTCTTGTGCAGAGGATTCCACTCGGGTTCTTACCATCAAGAAAAAGAACGTCTTTCTTTCCCTCATCGAGCATAGCTGTGATTTTGCGATTGTCCATAATTATATAGATGAAGACGGAATACATAGGCAGCAATACATTCGGTACAATAAACAAGCGCGCCGCTATGTGTGGGAAACACAGCCTGCCGGCTATCGGCAGCTTATTGAGAAAGCGGACTGGCTCAGGCACCACGGCTACTGGAAGGAAGTAAAATCATTGTATCTTGAGAAAAAGAATTACAATACCGATCCCAGCAAACGCTCTCGCGCCCTATATGCAGAAACGGTCAACGAAATTTGCATGCGGTACAGCTTCAATAAATAAAAATCTATAACTCTCATTTTAGCACTCTCGTTATGAGAGTGCTAAAATTTACATTTTCGTCACACATTTGGGTCTACAATGGCTTATAATACAGACAGTAAGCAAGAATAAGCTGATCAGCAAAAACGCGTACTAGGGACGGCAAGTGCCGACCTTGCCGTATGACCTACACAAGTCGGCATATAATATCATCATAACAATGGAGGTATGATTATGTTTGGACTTTCCAGAAGAAATCAGGATATAAGCACCTATAACCCCTGGCGGGAGATGGAGGAATTCGAAAAAGCCTTTTTCGGAAGACCCTTCGGCAGTTTCTTTGACACGCCTGCCTTCAACCAGTTCCGCACCGACGTGACAGACGAGGGCGACCACTACCTGCTGGAGGCTGACCTGCCCGGCTTTGAGAAAAAGGATATCACGTTGGATATCCAGAATGACACTTTGATCGTCCGGGCTGAGCGCAAATCCAAGGTCGAGGAAAAGGACAAAAAGGACAAAGTGATCCGCATGGAGCGTTCCTACGGCTCTTACACCAGAAGCTTTGACATCTCCGGCGTAGATGCCGATAAGATCAAAGCTAAATATGTGGACGGCGTTCTGCGCCTGACCCTGCCCAAACTGGAACAGCGCCTGCCGGAAGGCAGACGCCTGGAAATCGAATAAGCCCACCTAACTGAGACACCTCCCGGGAACAAAATCCCGGGAGGTGTTGTTTTCAATTATGCACAACATACCATCCTAACGGCTCAGCTTCTGTTCCTGAATTCATCAAACCGCAAAAGCACTTTCAAAAGCTGTTTCGGCAAGCGGCTGCGGCATTCCCGTTTTAGTTCTTCCAGAACACCATAGAACGCTTCTGCAATAGAGCCGGCGATACAGGTCAATGTATCACAATCGCCGCCGAGAGACACCGCAGTACGAATCACATCTTCAAAGGACGCTCCCTCCAGAAAGGCTGTGATTGCCTCGGGAACCGTTTCCTGACAGGATTCTACGTGATGATAATTAGGGCGGATCTGATCGCAGGTACGACTCAAATCATAGCCAAAGTTTTCTTCGATGTATGCCTTGATCTCCGTCTTTGACTTTCCAGTACGAGCCAGGAAGATGGCAGATGCCGTAGCTTCTGCACCCTTGATCCCCTCCGGGTGGTTATGCGTCACCGCTGCGGAAAGGCGAGCCATATGTCGTACCATTTCCAAATCGTTGAACAACCATGCTACAGAGGAAATCCGCATAGCAGAACCATTTCCCCAGCTGTTGTAGGGTTCGTTCCCCTCAAGGAACAGCCACATAGCAAACCTACCGCCATAACCGGCATCCGGAAAAAGTTTTCCGTATTTGTGCATGGATTCAATCAGCCGTTGTCGAATAATCGCTTCATCCATCAGGAGGTCGTTATCGAGAAAAACCTCTGCGACAGCAATGGTCATAACCGTATCGTCGGTGAATGTGGATCTCTCCGAAAACAGTGGAAACTCCTTACTTTTATTGCCCATATCAAATTCATACGGACTACCGATTATATCTCCTAAGATTGCTCCGTACATTACTTACCTCTTTTCTTATAGTCCTCATCCACTTTGCGTCTCCAAGCATCGGACATAGGCTTGGAAGCACGCACGCTGCACACCGCCTCGCTGACAGCCTCGTAGATCACCGCTGTCCCAACAGAATCTGCATTGTATTTTACCGCCCTGTCTGCACCGATGCCGAACCGGGCTGCTTCTCTGGCGGCATCTATGTTCGCGCCCAGGAAAATGAACTCCCAACCATACTTTTCTTTCTGCCGTTCGATCATAGTTTTCAACCGGTCGTAGGAATACTTGCGACTGGCATTTTCCATACCGTCGGTGGTGATTACAAACAGCGTTTTCTCCGGGCGATCTTCCTCTCTGGCATACTTATGGACATTGCCAATGTGGTGGATTGCGCCGCCCACTGCATCCAGCAGAGCGGTACAGCCACGAACATAATACTCCTTGCGAGTCATAGGCTTGATCTTCTGAACATCTACTCGGTCGTGGATAACTTCACACTCGTTATCGAACAACACGGTACTAACCACCGCTTCGCCCTCTTCGTCCTTCTGCTTTGTGAGCATGGAGTTGAATCCACCGATGGTGTCATCCTCTAAGCCAGCCATAGAGCCGCTGCGATCCAGAATAAATACAATCTCCGTCAAATTCTTCTTCATAATAAAACCTCCTAAAATGTTGTGTGTTTTAGCTTACACCCACATTATAGGAGGTTTTCATATTCATTTGGTCAACTACCAGGGGACTTTTATTCAAAGCAAGACAAGGTTTCAAAGTAAGCACGCACCTGTTCTTTGCTCACCTCAGACGGATAAATCACGGATATGCCAAAGAGACTATCCCATTGGTATGTTAGTTTCATCGGTTCGCCATCAATTGCATACTGTAAGTTTCCAACTTCCTTTACTTTTGCCCCGGCTTTTGATGCGATTGTTTTTATCAGAAATACAAAACTGTCTGTATCGTTAATGTCATCATCATTGCTTGAAATAAACACCCACCGGTCACTTTCATTAATACTTCTTATTCTATAGGAATATCTCATATTTATGCTCCTAACAGCGTCTGATCAAACTCGTACAGCGCAATATTGATCTCCACCACATTGTAGTTACCTTGCTCAATAAAGTAGCGGATGATGAGGTCAAACTTACTGCTGTTGGTCAGGGCATAGCCTGCTCTGCCGATCAAATCCTTGGTTTCTTCTAAATTCAATTCCAAAGCAAGAGCCAAAGAAATGGCAGTCTGCTTGGTCGGCTTGTAATTGGGGTTGTTACGGATCTTTGAGAAGTGCTGCTTGGACAGCAGGGCTTTTTTATAGATCTCCGAATCTTTCTTGCCTGTTTTGTCAATCAGTTGCAGTAGTGTCTCTGTAAAGCCTGCATCGGCCTGCTTCAGCATATCTTCCAGAGATGCCGCCTTAGATGCAGTCATGGGTGCACAAGGAAGCATTTCCTCCTGCAGACATCTGCTTTTGCAGATCTCCATATCCCGGCGGCGTCGAACCCTGGGACGGTTCTCCTCTACCGCACCATAGGCGGCAAAGGTACACGCATCCACATAATGCTGATCTATGTAGCTGGCAACACTTTGGAACAGTTTCTCAGACAACTTAAACGATGCACGGTCGAAAACCACCAGGTAGATCTGCATTTCGTGCTCCAGCAGGAATGTGCTGAACACAGAGATTGCGATCTGCAACGCCTTATCCTTGGGGAACCCGTAATTTCCGGTGGAGATCAGCGGAAAAGCGACGGACCGGCAGTTGTATTCCAAGGCGAGGCACAGAGAATTCTCGTAACAACTTCGCAGATATTCCTCTTCTCCATAGCTGCCACCATCCCACACAGGGCCAACGGTATGTATCACATATTTGGCCTGCAGGTTAAATGCCGGAGTGATGGCAGCCTGCCCCATATCAATATGACCGATTTCCTGCCGTGCCTGCAAAAGCCCCGGACCTGCAGCCTCGTGGATCATAGAATCCGTACCCAGACCGATAACCGCCCGGGGATTGGCTGTATTAACGATGGCATCCACAGCCATCTTTGTTATGTCATTTCGTACAATTTCAAAAGGCATATCCTTGCCACCTTCTTGCTACATTTGTAAAGATATTGTATCACATTTTGTAAAGGCCTACAAGTTATATCCCGGAATGGACAGCATATTGTAATCTCTGCAGAGCTGTGATAAAATGGGCATACGGTGAAAGCCGAATTTATTTTTTGGAGAATGCTGTTTGAAAAGAAACAACACCTTGGAGATTGTATTGTAAACGGGAGGTTTGCAAATACATTCTCGCAATCCTCTCGTATCTTGGGCGTCAACGATTTATGAAAGGATTTTAAAAATGAACAATTTGACGATACGTTTAGAAACCGAAAAGGACTACAGAGCCGTAGAAGAACTGACCCGCGAGGCGTTTTGGAATGTCTATAAGCCCGGTGCGGATGAGCATTATTACGTGCATCAAATGCGCAATCACCCGGATTTCATTCCCGAACTTGCATTCGTGCTTGAATTGGACAGCAATATTGTCGGCAACATCATGTACACAAAGGCCTGGCTTGAGGACGAAAATGGCAACCGGAAAGAGATCCTCTCCTTTGGGCCGCTTTGTGTTGCACCCAAATACCAAAGGCAGAAACTCGGCAAAATACTGATCGAGCATTCCTTTGCGGTTGCTCGCAAGATGGGCTATGATGTAAACATCAACTTTGGCAATCCGGGTAACTATGTCAGCCGTGGATTTGTAAGCTGCAAAAAGAAGAATGTCAGCTTTGTGGTGGACGGCAACTTCCCCACAGCACTTCTCGTTTGTGAGCTTGTGCCCGGCGCGCTGGACGGCAGAAAGTGGATGTATATCCCGTCTACCGCCGCCGATTGCTGCGAGGAC
>JAZNDD010000078.1:0-14813 GCA_045587865.1 Faecousia sp. | reverse complement strand
CACACTCTGCGCCCTTGCTGTATCTGCCCCTCGGCAGCGCTCGGGCTCGAGCCCCTAAGCCCCAATGGATGAAATGTGGAAAATACCGCATTTTATGACTTCCCGCTTTTTCGACAAATTCTGATATTTGCCGGACCGTCGGTTATTTCTCCCCATAAATTCAAAGTCCCCGGTTATCCGGAGACTTTGTGTGCTGCTTATGACGGATCAAATTCATAAAGAAGATCCCAACCCAATTGAGAATAGATACGTTGAAATTCCTCGATAAGGGCATCGCCAAATATCCACACTTCCTGCCGCCAGGGATGACTTAGGTAGCCGAATTGCAGGTACTCGTCAATATGGAAATAATAATCGCCGTCAGGGTAATATCCTGGGAACCAGTAGTGAGGTTCCTTTCGAAACTGACGTGGATCATATAGATAGCCATCGTGCTGCCAATCCAATGCATAGATTCTCTGTCCCTCTTTTGTGACATTCAGAAAAGCCTGATCAATCAGATCATCCATCACGTCGGCATGTTCTTTTTTCATATTTTCAAAACCGTAAACCACATGCCTGACAGGGATTTCAAACGGCTTCCATGGAAAAAAGTCATGTCCCCTGCGGCAATGCGGTCGGAAACTCATGTTTTCATCGACCCAGACCCAAATATCCCGGTACTGTTCTTCGTTTAGTTGCAAATCTGATCTCATGATCATCCCTCCTTTATTTATCATAGCACAAGACAAGAAAATTGGCAATAAAGGTAAGCGGATGATAAACGCCCCCACTTGTTCCGTCTGCAGATTTCGTTGGGGAGGCATTTCGCCTCCCACAAACGGAACGGGAGCCCCGTCCCCTACGCAGCAGCATCTAACATGTTTTCGATAAAAATTCCATAACCCGTTGTGGGGTCATTCACAAGCACATGGGTGACGGCGCGGACCAGTTTTCCTGTTGCGGTGCCCGATAAAATCTTCGGGCTTACGCTTTTCCTCGATTTTATCGACCGCTGCCACTCGCTCGGGTCGCTTCATCTGCCACTGGCAGCGCTCCCATCGCTCCCCTCCGGGTTATGAGTAAACGCGCTCAGCGCGTATTTGTGCTTTTTCTTTGTGTTTCTCAGCACTTTTATGTCATTTGGGTATCCTTAAGAAATATTTAGGACTATGGTATATGGGCATTTTGAAGGCACGTTGGTGTCGGCGTTGGCGTCAATTCTCCTCCGCATCAAACAGACCTAATCGACCTTCAAGGACTGGCACTTCAGAGTCCACATAATCAATGTAGTTTTTTAAGTGTCCACATACCTCTTCATTTTCTTTCAAGAAGCTCATTTGAGAAAAACTGTCTGCTGTGGTTGCCTTCGCTGTGGATGGATTGCCCGATGCGATTTTGCAGTCCTCATAGCCACGGTCAAAGGTATGGTTGTTGGCGGTGGACACCAGCTTCACGCCGGCATCCAGCAAGGCATCCACGTACTCGTCCGGGGCGTTGAAGCACGGGTTGGTATTGGTCTGTTTGCCTGCCAGAGGTGTTTCCAAATTGCCAACCACAAAGTCTGACTGCTCCATGAGTTTTTTTGGCATAGGCAAATACCCCACCAAAATCATAGCCGTCCTTCCGCTTTGCAGCTTTCAGTACGGGGGCTCTGCCATAATATCGCCTAAGAAGGTTATTTTCATTTTTGTTACCTCGTTTCCAGCATTTTATAGGCTTATTATGCCATAGAAAACAAGGATTTTCAACTGGCTGACGGCGCTGCCGTTCCTCAGAAATAAAAAATTTCAAAAATTTTTTCAAAAAAACCAAACTGGAATTCCTTTTTTGCGATAATCCTTGTGAAAGCGCAAAGAAAGGAGTTTCCCATGAAGACATTTTTCAAACTGTTATTATTCCTTATTATGGCTGTGTGCCTTGTTTTCTCTATCCATTCCTTTATTACCAACGCAAACAACGGTACCAACTGCTCCACCGGCGGCATTATCACCGGTCAAACCGAACAGTTCATCATCGACACCTTCGGTTGCGCCTGTTCTCCCGAGGAACTGGCCGAGTATATCCTCCGTTTTGCTCTAAAAAACTTCACTTACGATGAAGACAGTATCAGCTTTCCCCAAACCGCCGACACCAACCGTTTTATCTTCCTGCACGATTTCCACGGCGTTTGCATGGACTTTTCCGCCTTCGTCAAATCTGTATTTCAAGTTATTTGCCGACACAAAGGCTGGGAGCATGTAGGCTGCCATGTGGTACTGGGGCATGATCTGCGGCAGCGGGAGGGTCATGCGGTCAATTACATCACCGTAAAAATGCCCGACGGCACGGTGAAGGTCTACGAATTTGACGTGACCCGGGATCTTGCCATTTACAAAAAAGGACGGGAGCCTCAGGGTATCCGGTATTTCCTTTTCGCCGTTTCTCAAGAGGCTGTCCCCAAAATCATCCACAAAGCCTTCTCTGAATTTTACCAGTATCCCATTCTCGTTGTCACATAAGGAGGTGTTTTTATGAGTCTGATTCTGTCCTTTTGCGCATTTGTCCTCTTTACCGCCCGGTCGTTGCTGATCAAGACCCCCACCGACATTCTTTTTATGCTTGCCTCCGCAGTGATCGTATTTTTGGATATGTTCCAGCAGGACAGCCGGGTATGCCGCTTTTTCTATGCCGCAGGCTGTATCGGTATGTGCGCTGTGTGTCTGGTTATGACCTGTTTGAATACCTTTTTCGACAGCTCGTTCCTGATTTCCTGTGCAATCTGGCTGGTTCTTTTGTTTTTTCCCATCTTAGACAACAAGTCTTGCTTTAACAGAGGGAAAACTGTATAATAAAAACAAATTGAAAGGAGCGATTTTGCATGAATATTCTTGTTACCGCCCTGAGCCTTTATAAAGATTCCAAAGCCGAAGAATATGTCCTCACAAAGGAAGGACGAGAGTACCGGGTCACCGGTCAGCAGACCAACGAGCCTGTCCCGAAAGCGCTACAGCTCTATCTGAAGGCAAAAGGACAGCAGCTGGATAAAATGATCCTTCTGTGTACCCCTGCCGCCTTAAAGCCGGACAATAACGGAAATAGCACCGCAGATAAGTTCCGTGATGCTATGGCTGTCGCCGGAATCACCCCCGATATCCACATTCTGAACTTGGACGAGATGGCAGACTCCCGGACAATCTACAATGCAAGTCTGGAGCTGCTGGAAATGTGCCGTCCGCTGCCGGAGCCGGAGCTCTATATCGACTCCACTGGCGGCTTCCGGGATGCTATGATGTTCTTGATCTCTATGATGCAGCTTCTGAAGGGAGAGAATTTCCGCATTGCAGATGTGTTCTATACCGTCTACGACCGGAATATGCCCGCCCCCTACCCCATTGTCAGCCGTATGGATGCCTATCAGGTCTACGATCTGATCAGTGGCTACGAGGCGCTGAACACCTACGGCGATCCCCGGAAGCTGAAGGAGTTTTTTGCCACCCGGCCTATCAGTGATCAAGCAAAGAGCATTCTCAACACCCTGCAAAGTGTTTATCAGGAGATGCAGCTGTGCCGTGTCGCGCAGAGCAACTCCGCTCTGCTCCGTCTGTCCGGTCTTTTGGAGCAATATACCCGGGGTGACAGCGCCTTTGACCGGGTGGTGGAACTGTCTCAGGCCAAGTACGGCGGTATTCGTGACGGCTTCACCTACCCCGATTACATCAAGTGGTATTTCAATCACGGCTACATTCCTCAGACATTGGCCTTTTTCTACGAGACCCTGCCGGACATTCTGATTTCCAACCGGATTCTCTATCCCAGCGCAAGTCTCACCGCAGCTTTGCAGAAAACCCAAAATTCTCAAGTTGCCTCCCGTAACGAACGGTACAGCTTTATTAACACCTATTTCAAGGAGACCTACCATTCCTTCAAGGTGAAGGCTACCAACGCCAAGGAGGAGGTTCTCTCCCTTGCCTACGCCGGCAATATTCCCGTTGAGGAGCTGCAGCTGTCTGATGCCGGCAAAAAGCTGCACACCGGTATGTACTATGTAATGCTGGGCAAGCTGGACCGCCGGCAGCTGGAAAAGCCGGAGGCCGCCGCCCTGATCCGCGCGCTCCAATCGGAAAAGACCCCCGCGCTGCGCAGCGCAGAGGATCTTTGGATGCACGCAGATCTGCAGAGTATCTATACCAAAATCGCTGCCAATCAGAAACTCCTATGCACCCTCTATGACATTGACCCGGAGGAAAAGGAGCTGACCGACAGAGCTCACGCTCAACTGATCGTGGATTCCGCAGATAACAAGGATATCTTTCTGGGAGAAAATGTGGATCCCCAGACCCTTGTAAATCTGCTGGAGAAATACTTCTATCTGAAGAAACAGCGCAACAGCATTCTGCACGTGGGACAGGACAGCGCTTCCCACAAAACTCTGCTGAAAAACATCGCCGAGGCGATTGCTCTTATGGATGAGGTGATTTAATATGAAAAAGTATATCAGCACCGTTACCCTACAGACAGGTGGCGCACAGAAGCATTATTATCGGGACGAAAGGGGACTGGATACCCCTCGGGTATACACCGCCTTCCCTATTCTGCAGCAGATCAACGACACCACCGTTGCAGGTGAGCAAATCCAGATCGTGACCATTGTGGTTGGCGGCGTGGAGAATAACAAAAACTATACTGCTTTTACGCAGGAGCTGGATGCCCTTGCCAAAGAGCGGGGCATCTCCTACACCCACACAACGATCGACAAGGAGGACTCTGAGGAGGTTAATACCATCATCTCCCTGTTCTCCGCAATTATCGCGCAGATAGCTGACGGCGACCGGCTCTATGCCTGCGTCACCTACGGCACCAAGCCCATCGCTACCGTTACCACTATGGCGTTGCACTATGCCTACCGCATCAAGACCGGTGTGGTGGTGGAAGCCGTGAAGTATGGCTTAAAGGATTGGAATGCTACTGAAGAACCTGCCTGTGTCCTGTATGACACCACCGCCCTGTTCTATATCGATTGCCTCATTGACCGGATTGCCGCTATGAAGCTGGAGGACCCTGAAAGCGCTCTGAAGGCTTTGATGCAGGGGGAGAATGGCAAATGAAGGAAATGGACGATCTGACCCTTCGGGAAAAAGAAATCCTGTTTGAAATGGAATCCCAGCTTCAGGAAGACCTGCTTCCGCCGGAGGACGAGGAAGAGGATATCCTGCCGGCAGAGGACGAAGAGGATGCTGACCTTTGGGACGACGAAGAGGAGGCTCCAAGCATTCCCCGAAAGCCCAAAGCCAGCTGGCCGGAGGTGAAGGCTCAGCTCAATCACTGGGGACAGGTTTTCTCCTCCGGTGATGACAGCCAGCGGGCTATGGCTGCGGAGTGGATCTTCCGTCTGTTTGAGGAGGTCACCGAGTCAGCCAAGGATATCGATCCCAAGAAATTGGACCAGTGGTACAGCAATGCTATGGAAAATCTGCGTATCCGTTTCATCGGAGAGATAGAAAATCCTATCCGTTTTCTCAAGCACTATTATCCTGAAGAGCTGTTTTACAATGCCGTTCTGCACACCCTTGGTTTTTCCGAGGGCATAGATGACCCGGGTGCAGACTGCGAAGACGATGCCTTTGAGGATACCGATGACTTTCTTGCTGAGGAAATCCACGAAAATTTGGCAGATGACTTCATCCAGACCATAAAATCCGCAACTGCCGGCTATGATGCAAGCAAGGGTGCAAGCTATGTTACCTATTTTGTTAAGACGCTGGACATCCTCTGCAAGCGACGCCGTCGCGCCCTCAGCAAAGACCACAAACAAGATGCTCAGCGTTTTTTCAAAAGCGCCATCGACGCAGAAGGTCGGGAGGAGGACAGCGCACCGGAAGCTTTGGCCATCTCCGCTGACCGACAGCGGTTGCAGGTACGGGCTCTCACCGATCTGGCAGGGCTGACCGCTGATGCGCTACTGCTGAAAAAGCGGCTTCCCATTGGAGATGAACAGAAAGGCGACAAGTCCATATCGGCAAGCACTTTGCAGCTGTATTATTCCTTCCAGCTGGTAAACTGCTCCCGCCACGCCACCAGCCCTGTAAGTCATCGGGAAGATTGCATTTTGATTGGCGCGGCAGACGAAGACTTTTTGATCTTCTCTACCGAAATTCTGGATTTCACTTACTGGGGTCTTGTGCAGGCAGAACTCTCCCGCTATATTTTGGAAAACAACCTTTGCAAGGAGAATTACGGTAAGATGGAGTTAATGCAACGGGCGGTTGCCGATTATTGCAACACAACAGAAGGTTCCCTGTCCGTTCTTTTCAAAAATGTACTGCGGTATTTGAAATCCAACTGGGATTTCCAACAATATCTATAGGAAAGGATATTAGCTTTGAAAACTGTTTTGCCTTTTGAAAACCTGCCCAAGGGACTTCCCCTTGGGAAAACAATCACATATTGCGCGGTGGATATTTCCGGTATTCAAAGCTACATTTTTCACGCAATGGATTGCTGCACTACCCCCAGTGAGATTCGCAGTCGTTCGGAATTTATTGCCGAACTCTCCGGCAAGCTCCACCGGCGGCTGTCCCGGATTCCCGGCTACCTGTTTGGCACCGTTTCCAGCGGCAATCTGCTGTGCGGCTTCCGCACTTCCGTAAAGGAAGCGGCACTACGGGAGCTGCTTGATCGGCTACAACGGTCTGTGTTTGCCTCCACCCGGGGAAAGCTCACCTTCTTCTATGCCCTGTGTCAAGCCAAATGCATCCCGGAGCAGCGCTACCAAAAAGCCACTATGCAGCACGCCGGCGCAGTTTTAAGTCAGATTTTGGAAAAAGAAAAGTATCACTGTCTGAATCTGCTGTCGGTGGATATGGTAAAAGAGGTTGATCCGGAGTTCACACCTGCAGAATCCCCAATCCCCACGGCGAAACAGGAAGAAAATCAGGGGGTTGTAAAGCTGGATTTAGACAATTTGGGCGCTTTCTTCCGGGACATCACCGCCTACGACCGCCGACATCAGGTCAGCAAGGCGTTGGCAACTGTAATCGATTCCTGTCTGGCAGCTGACCGCCGGATCGAAACGGTATTTGCAGGTGGGGACGATATTTTCTTCCTGTGTCCCCTTTCGGAATACCTGTCGGTCATCTCCGTATTTTATACAAGACTGCGCTCTATGCTGGCGCAAACGCCGGAGCTTGCCGGCTATAACAGCAATTTCTTCGGTATTTCCGGCGGTATCTGTGTGCTGCGGAACAAGCTGGATCAGATTCCCCTGCTGTCTTACTGGGAGGACGCGGAAAACGCCCTCATCGCAGCCAAGACCAAGGGCGGTAAAAACTGCCTGTACCTTCAGCTTCCCAACAAAGAACTGCTGCACATCAGTTGGGAGAATTTCTGTTTCCTGTCTGATGTGTACAGCCGTTTGCGGGAGCCGGTACATACCCAGCACCGATTCACCGGCGCGGATCTTGCCCATGTGGGCATACTTGCCGATCAGCTTTCTATTTGCGGCAAGTATGACAATCGATTGTCCAGAAAGGAGCTGAGCAGGCTCTATGAAATTAGAAAGCAATGTGTATGAACTGATCGTCAGCCCCGCACAAACCTGTCAGCTCTGTCAAATCCCCACCGGCGCTATGCTGAATCAGGCTCTGCCCGGTTGTCTGTGCTCAGACCTGTTTATAAAGGGTTTTTCCTATAAGCCTCTGCATTTGGGTGTAGGCATCCTTGCGGAGGACGACCGGCAGTACCGTCTGCTGAAGAGTCTGAAAAGCGCCCGTTACATTGCAGATCGGGTCAAGGCTTTACCCCGGCAGGTTCTTTGGGAGAAGCTATGCAGCGGCGAATTGCAGATACACAGCGGCTATATCGGCTATACGCTGGAGGTAGCTCTTGCGCTAAAGACCGTACGGCTGCCATCAGGGGATTTCGGTGTGGAGCTGCGGAGCGGCAGTCTGTTCCGGTGCTTCGTCAAATCTGAAACGGGCACATTCCCCCAGACCTTGAAGCTGGGCGAATGTCTTATGCAGGTGCAGCAGGTGCTGCCTGCCATTCAAAGCGATCAGCGGGTCTTACAGCACGATCTGCCGTTGGATGATGACTGGCGGGTGGTCGCAGACACTTCCCGCTTTAAGCTCTCATACGATATTGCTGACAACTGCAAGATACTATGCGCCGGCAGTGTAATCGGCCAGGAGGATTTCTTCGGTAACGGAATCTTACTCTAATCCTATACCAAAGGAGGTTTTAGAAGGTGCGCGGTTATCAAGTTTATGATGCTACCAAGGAGAAACTGCTTCTTCCCTTTGTTTTTCTCAACAGATGGCAGGAAGAATATAACAAGTTTATGGTCAATTATGACCCCAGAGTTGGATTTTTGGTCACCAAGCGAAAGAAAGATTACTTTATTTATCTAGGTGGCTATCAGTATAAATTAGGCCGTTACGAGCAACGGTATGAGCCTGTCGGCTTCTCCATAACAGCACGGGACGATATCTCTCAGAGAAACACCGTTACGCTGGCAACGGAATCCATTCGTATCGTGGGGCTGGGCAAGGATTATTTCATAATGCCAAGCCAATGGTCTGACTTTGCACACAGTCACTACGGCAACAATTTCTCCCAGTGCCTCAAACGGTTGGATGAGCTGCTGTCCGGCAAGAAAGCCGAGCAAGCTCAGCCTGCCCACCCTCTGTGGCAGCAGCTCTCGGAGATCAGCGAGGGAAAGCGCGCCTTTGCCTCCAATTTCCTGATCGAGTGGCCCTATATCAGCTTTACCCAAGGGAACAAGGTGGAAGACGGTTATCTTTGCATTTTCCAAATGGCCGCGCCTGACAAAGCCATCGCCCAAAACGAAAAACGGTTTGATGGGTTTCGCCAGGAAAACGGTCTTATAGATGAAGATGACGAAACAGACCAGTCTATGGAAGCCCTGCGGGAGCTTTACGTGAATACCCTCAGCGCCGGATCTATCATCGAGATTCCCTTGAACCGGGAGTCGGATCCCGATAGCAAACAGCCTATGCTCTATGGCACCATCCGGCAACTGGCGCTGCCCGGTGTTACCCACGATCACGAGGGCGAACCGCTGGAGCTGGAGGAGACCTTCTATGGGCAGGACGAGCATTTCCGTCAAAATTGGGTCATGACGGTATTCTTTAAGGATGATTCCGTTATTTCCGTTAAGGACATTGCCTCCTCTGACGGTGTCATTATTGAAAGAGTTTCCACCGACTATCAGCACTACAAATCTACTCTGAGCGCAATGACCAACCCTACCTCCAATCAATACTGGTCCGTTGCAGAGCAGGTGCTGATTCACAACCAGCTTACTCCCTTCCCCAAGGGCGAGCCCCTTACCTTCTATTCCAAAAACTTGAACGACAATCAGAAGCAAGCCATTCAGCTGGCAGTTGATGCGCCGGATTTCTGTTTGATTCAGGGCCCTCCCGGCTCCGGAAAGACCACCATCATCACCGAAATGATCCGCCATTTTATTGCGCGGGGTCAACGGGTGCTGGTATGCTCCAAGGGTAATCTGGCGGTAGACAACGTGCTGGAAAAATGGATCAGAGAAAACGAGAATCGCTCTGATAAGCATTTGTGCGTACGTTTGGGCGACCATTACAAGCTGGACTTATTGAAGAATTTTACCCCCGCCAACGTCACCAGCCGTGTACAGAATAAGGCATATCACAAAACCCAGCAGGAACAGAATTTCCTCGTCACGCAGGTACAGCAACAGATCGATTTTGTGGACGGACACAAGGCTACGGTAGAGAAGATGACCGACTTGTGCATCCGGATCTGTCGCATAACAGATACCTTATCCCGCCTGTGTGATAAGTATAGCATCGCCATCAACCATTACAAACAGTGGGCAGGCCTGCTTCCCCAAAAAGCGGAGTGCGCGGCCAATGCCTACCGCACGGCATATAATGGGCTGATGCTGCCCTGTTATCAGCTGCTGCGTAGCGAAGAAGCGCCCTCCTCCGAGCAAGCTGAACAGTTTGATTTTCAGTTCCGTCAGCTGTCTGAGCAGATTCAGGCAACTATGACAGCCTTCCGTCCCGGCTTTTTTGTCCGTCTGTTTACAGGTATGGGCGCCAATTATTGGACCGTCTTGGAGCAGGAGCTTCAGCAGCAGCTATCCGCGCTTTCTGCCATGGGTATACAGGGCAGTATGCTGCAGGGCAATCCCCTTTGTTCCATTGATTCTCTCCGGCTCTCCGGCTTAGGGGATACCCCTGCGCCCCGGCAGTTGTTGGAAGCTACGGAAAAGCTGCGGCGCGCTATGATGGAATTCAGTCAACGGGAAGCTACGCGTCTTGAGCGGATTCGCACCGTGCTGAATGATTGGCTGATTGAGCTCGGTAGCGGCATTTCCTCCAAGATAGAGCAGAATGTGGTGCTGGACAGCATTCCCGTAATCGGCTCCACCTGTATGGGTATTATGTCTGACAGCGATTTCAGCTCCGTTACCTATGATGTTGTAATTGTGGATGAGGCCGGACAGATTCCCATCTTTGATATTCTGGTGCCCATTATTAAGGCAAAGAAGGTCGTTCTCATCGGTGACCATCTTCAGCTGCCTCCTATGGACGAAAATGATTTTGCCCGCTATTATGCTGCCCGCAAGACCGGCGCTACCCAAGGCGAGGACTTCGACAGCTGCCAGCAGGAAGTTGCGCAGTGGTACAATGTGAGTCTGTTTGAAAAGCTGTATCTGGCGCCCGATCTGGCAGGCGCCAGAACCATGCTGAACACCCAGTACCGTATGCACCCTGATATCAGCCAGTTTATCTCCGAAAACTTCTACAACAACCACTATCTTGCCGGTGTGACCGCTGAGATGCGAACCTTACAGATAGCAGGCTTTGACAAGCCCATCTACTTCTATGACACCTGCGGTATGCCCGCGGAAGAACGGGCCGAAACTGACCACAAGCCCGGCTATTCCAACGAGGTTGAAGCTAAGCAGCTGTCGGATATTCTGGTAAAGCTGATCCTCGCCATTCGGGAGGGCGCGTATACCAACGAAAAGCTGGTTATGCGTGACAAGGAAACAAAGGAGATCATCAGCTATGATATCGGCGTCATCTCCGGCTATAAAAAGCAGGTAAAGGCCATCTACACCCTAACCCGCCAGAAGCTGGAGCAGTATATGTCCGCCGAGGAAGCGCAAATGCACATGGACCGGTTTATGATCAGCTCTGTGGACTCCTTCCAAGGTAGAGATAATCAGGTGATCCTCTTCTCCATGACCCGCAGCAATCCCAACGGCAGAATTGGCTTCTTGAAGGATGTCCGCCGGCTGAATGTGGCCATGACCCGGGCAAAATCCCTGCTGATTATGGTGGGCGACTCCGCCACCCTCACTGCCTGTGACGCTATGTGCGCTCACGATAAAAACACTCCTGTGCGAACCATCTATCAGAATCTGGTTGACTACTGCAAGGAAAAGAATTACTACATTCCGCTGAAGGGAGGCAGCAGCCATGGCGCAAACTGATATTGCCGTTTTTGCAAAGGAACACGGTATCCTTAAGGAAAACACCCTGCGGTTGATTCGTGTCGGCTATCCCCTTCTGCGGGTGCGGGCAAATATCATCTCCCATAAAGACAGCAGGGAGTTCTGCCCGATCAAGAAGTACATTCACCGATTGGTCACCGGCGACCAGCCGGACGGTCAAGAGCCTGCTGTCTATGTAAAGGACCGGTTGCAAGCATTTCAGCTCTTGGGTCTGGATAAGGATCTTTATGACGTAGCCAGCTACTACTATGACGAACTGATTTTGAACGGATTGATTCACGATACCCCTCAAGGCGCTGTGGCAGGGGCTGCGCCGCCGGATGACCCTGCACTGAAGCGCATCCGCTCCTCCCGTCAGGAGGAAACCTATCTGACTTTAGATATGTTCAATCTGGATATTTACGGACAAAAGGTATCCGGTCTTCGCTGCAAGAGCACGCAGGAGCTGGTGGATGCCTACGAAAAGGATATCTGCATGCCCCTTCCTCCTGACTATGTCTATCATCCTGAAACCTTGGAGGCGCTGATCAATCAAAAGAATTTCGATTTCAGCAACTGCACGGTAGAATATAAGACCGCCCGTCTGCAGGCTCAGAATATGCCTCACGGCGTTCAGGGTATTGAGCTGGTACGGGAAAGCGAAGATGACGATCCTGTGGATGTATACTGGATGCCTTACTTTCTGGCGTGGGAGAAAACAGATGAGGGCAGTCAGTACTGTCTTTACAGCAATACCAGCGGCAGACCCATTGACCTATTCCCCATCAACAGCCCCGATTACAAGGAGTTTCAGCAGTTTCTGCGTCAGTTGTTTCAGGCACGGCACTACGGTACCCTGAGCTATTTCCTTACCGATTGGGTAGAGGTGCCTCTCACCAGCGGCAAAAGCAGGCTGTCTGACGGCGTAACTATGGATTCAGACGGAAACTACTCCACAACTCTTACCGATGCCCAACTGGCGCTGGTGTGTATGGCGGAGCAGGAAGAGGTTGTTAACGTGCTTTCTCTGGTTTCCGACGGGGTGGGTATCATCCCCACCCGAGAAGCCGGTCGGCTTGTCCGGTTCTCTTTGACACAGGAGCAGCGGGAATTCTGTCAAATGGTACTTGCAAACCCCGAAGGCCGGTATGAGCTGGCACTGCCGCTGCTGGAACAGGCCGTGGAAACGGAAGATTCTGAGGTTGCCTACCATCTTGCCAACTGCTATATGATGGGACGAGGTACGGAAGTGGATCTGCAAAAGGCCTTTACCCTCTACCGACAAGCTGCCTGCAAAAACCACCCTTGGGCTATGCTCTACGAGGGTAATTGCTATCTCAACGGCTACGGCACCGAGGTGGACCCCAATGCAGGCATTGCCTGCTGGAGCAAAATTCAACCCAACGCTCCCTCTTACGCCACAGCCCTTCACAACATCGGAACTGCCCATATTCGCCTAAACAACCACGAAGAAGCTGCTGCTGTTTTGCAAAAGGCTGAGCAGTTGAATTTTGTGTCCTCCTTCACTGCCTTCTCCCTGGGCCATTTGTACGAGAAGGGTCTGGGAGTGGAAGTCAACGCCGAAGAGGCAGCAAAGCACTATGCAATGGCCGCCAAGTGGGGACATATTCCCGCCCGTGTCTGTCTGGCTGTCTGCTATATTGAGGGCATCGGCGTGGCTCAGGATCCGATTCAGGCCAAGCATTTACTAAGACAGGCGCTACAGCCCTGTCCGGAGGAGCGGCTGTTTTTCCTTGGCACAAAGCCCTTTCTCCCCTATCACAATCTGGTCTGCACAAGGGAGGATTTGGAGACCAGACGCAAACTACTGAAAACTATGCAGCAACGTGCGGAGAATCTATTATCTAAGCTTTAATCGGAGAAAGGAGAAACGATTGGGAGCATTTATAAATCTTTCCAACCACCCCAGCACCCAATGGGGAGAAGACCAGCTTGCCGCGGCCCGGAAGTTTGGTAAAATCGTTGATATGAGCTTCCCCCCTATTGACCCGCAAACATCCACCGAGAAGATCCAAAACTATGCAAAGTCCGTGTTTTCCGTTATTCGTTTGCTGGGCAAGCCCGTGGTTATGGTCCAAGGCGAATTCACCTTCACCTATCAGTTGGTCCGTCTGCTGCAGGAGGCCGGCATCCGCGCCGTTGTCAGCTGCAGCAAGCGGGTCAGCGAGGAGTATGTGGATGAAAAAGGCGCGACTGTAAAGATCTCCTCCTTCCGGTTTGAAGGATTTCGGGATTATTATGTTTAAGCGCCCCTGACTGAAAATATTTTTCCAAAAAAACCAAACTGACATTCTTTTTCTGCGATAATCTTAGTGAAAGCAAGTCAATGGATATTCAGACTGGTATTTTACAAGAAAAGGAGATTGTTCGTTATGAAAAAAGGTCTTGTTATGGTGATCCTTTGCGCGCTGGTCCTACTTCTGGCAACAGGCTGCAGCGCAAAAGACGAAACGCTGCGGATGGAGGTGGAGGACATTGTTGCCAGCGGTGACAATCAGCTCCTCACCCTCAACATCCAAAACAACACCAGCTCCGCTGTTTCCTACGGTTGGGCAGGTAGTTGCAAAATCAAAGTAACCACCGACAACGGAAGCTACATCTGCGATGCGCCCTTTATGGGTCGCATCCGGCAGGGCGGCTCCACCGAAACAATCAAGCTGGCCAACTGTTCCGGAGAAGTTAAAAGCATCGTCATCACAGAGCTCTGCCTGCTGGAGAAAAACAATCTGCCCGGCAAAGAGCTTCACGATCTGACCCTTTACAACAGTGAGCAGGGCATTACTGCCTTCGAAGACAGCTTCGGTTTCTTTGACGATCCCCATTGGTCCTCAGAGATTATGTCCGCAGTGGTTCCTGCATTTATTGTGTTTGCGGTTGCAGTCAATGTTCTCAAGCTCTGCGGTGTCAATGTGGGTTCTATGTTGGGGAACGCATTGAGCCATTTCCCTGCCTTCCATGGTTGGGCAGCCCAGACAATGCATGATCAGGCGGTACAAATGGCAAACGATGCCCATATGCGGGAAGTAGACAGGCAGTTCCACGAAACCGTCCATCATCACACACAGGAAGCTATGGACTTTGGAATGCGCTCTGTTACACCCATTGATCAGGGCGGTTTCGTACCCCCTCCTCCCGAGCCTCCCATGTTCTTCTAAGCTAATTTCTGATACAAAAAAGCCATCCCGGTTGGGCAATGTCACTAAGTTAGCGGCATTGCTCGATTAGGTGGACCCACAACGAACGAGTGCATCCGGCAACGGATGCACTTTTTCTGCAATTTGGGCATGACAAGTAAGCGGATCGCAAAATCCGCTTAAAAAAGCTATTCAAG
>JAZNDD010000077.1:0-2577 GCA_045587865.1 Faecousia sp. | reverse complement strand
GGGCGCCCCGTTATGTCCTGTTGCGGTGCCCGACGAATGTCCTCGGCGCGAACGCCGTCGTCCCTCGTCGACCGCTGCCACTCCTTATGCCTCGCTTCATCTGCCACCGGCAGCGCTCGGCAACGTCCCCACTTCGATACGCTTCCATACAGCTGGGTTATTATATCAGTAAAATACCGAAAAATCAAGCATTCTCCGTCTTCTTTTTCGCCAGCTTCAGCACTTCATCCATACAGGATACGATCTTTTCGTAATTCTCCCGCTTGTGGGGGCGCAGACAATTGGTGCAGTCTTTAATGCCATCTTCTGTATAGGTAAAATTGCCGCCGCACCGGTCGCCCAGTGCATATAGGGGGCAATAGCAGAACAGGCAGCTGAAGCTTTCCTTGTCTGCGTCCGGATGGCAAGGGAAATATTCACATTCCTTATTTTGAAAAAAATCGTAATTTGCCATTTACTGCTCCTTTGATTTTTGTTAAAATAAAACCGGTCAACAAACTGTCCAGGGATATTGTGCCGGCGGCTCTAAGGTAAATTCCATCGGCTTGCCTGAATAGGGATGGGCAAATGCCAGCCGGTAAGACCACAGGGCGATCTCGCAGTCATCCTCCAACAGGCTATACTTCCGGTCACCTACCAAGGGCATACCCCTGCCGGAAAACTGGGCGCGGATCTGGTGTGTCCTTCCCGTTTCCAGTTGGATGCGCACCCGGCTTAGACCCTCTGCTGAATTTAATCTTTGATAATGCAATACCGCTTCCTGCACATCCTTGCCCGGTTCGGTAACGATGTAAGTTTTCCGCTCCTGCTTGTTGCGCAGCAGCAGATCCTTCAGTGTCCCGGTTTCCTCCGGTTTTCCGTGGACCACGGCAAGATATTCCTTTTGAAAAATTCCTTCCCGGATCTGTCGGGATAGCTCCGATGCTGCTTTTGCCGAGCGGGCAAGAACCATCAGTCCGGAAACCACCCGATCCAGGCGGTGGACAGTCCGAATATTTGCCTGGGGATCACCCAGTGCCTGCCGCACCAGTTCCGGCACGCCACCGGGCTCATCGGTAGAAAGCACTCTGGAGGGCTTTACACAGACGATTATATCCCGATCCTGATAGATCAATTCCATTGTATGCCCCCCCTTTTGTTTTTTTCTTATCCTATCAAATTTTTCTGCGCTTTGCAAGCGAAAGGAGTTAAACTATGAAAATCGTACACTTAGAAGGCAATGCTGTCAATCCCGGCGACCTTTCCTGGGATATTCTTAACCAGTTTGGCGATGTGACTGTCTATGAACGAACCGCACCGGAAGATGCTGTAAAGCGCATCGGCGACGCGGAAATCGTTTTGATAAACAAAACACCTATCACAGCGGACCTTCTGGATCAGTGTCCCAATCTGCGCCTTGTTTGTATCCAGGCAACCGGCTATAATGTGGTGGACTGCGCCGCGGCAAAAGAACGGGGCGTGCTGGTGTGCAATGTGCCTGCTTATGGTACAAACGCAGTGGCGCAGTTTACATTTTCTCTGCTGTTGGAGCTTTGCAATCAGGTAGGACACCACGACCGGGCAGTACACAATGGAAAATGGTGCAGCTGCCCCAGCTTCTGCTTCTGGGAAACGCCCCAAATGGAACTGGCAGGCAAAACCATCGGCATTATCGGCTTTGGCAAAATCGGCAGAGCTGTTGGTAAGATCGCAAATGCATTCGGTATGAAGGTTCTGGCATATAACCGCAGCCGCTGCCCCGAAGGAGAAGCCATCGGTCAGTATGTAGATCTGGATACCTTGCTGGAGACCAGTGATATTATTTCTCTCCACTGTCCCCTGACACCGGAAGTGCAGGAACTTATCAACGCACAGACGATTGCCAAAATGAAAGACGGCGCGATTTTACTAAATACCGCAAGAGGTCCGCTGCTGAATGAAGCAGCCGTGGCAGATGCACTGCGCAGCGGAAAGCTCCGGGGCGCCGCTGTGGATGTTGTTTCTCAAGAGCCTATGCTGCCGGATAATCCTTTGCTCACTGCGCCCAATTGCATCATCACGCCCCATATGGCGTGGACACCGGTAGAAAGCCGCCAACGGATCATTGACAGTACCGTAAACAGCATCAAGGGTTACTTAAGCGGTAAACCTGTTAATACAGTTAACTGACCGGTCCTGTATAATTTCATAAGGAATGGCGGGAATAAACCGAATACACAAATGCATCAGATTGCCACAACGAAATGGGACAGAAAACCCGTCCCCTACGGCTGCCTACCGACCTGATTCGTAGGGGACGCCGCCCCCGGCGTCCCATCGACAAAAACGACCTCGATGGGCGGTTTTGTCGCAGATCGATAACACTGCTGTATTTTTGGACATCGAACCCACAAAATACAAACGGGCAGCCGAGGGCGTCTGCCCCTACAATCCGCTATCGTACCCATATGTCATTGTTATGAAAGTACGCACCCCTTGCCTCCCTCCTTGAGGGAGGGGGACCGCGTTAGCGGTGGAGGGAGTGTAGTTCTTAGGATAGGACACTCCCCCTGTCACCTGCGGTGACATCCCCCTCAGAGAGGGGGACAAGATGTTGTG
>JAZNDD010000076.1:0-5276 GCA_045587865.1 Faecousia sp. | reverse complement strand
GGTGCTACTGTATTCGGTTATGGAGAAATGCTCTGCAATGGCAGAAAGAATGGAGAAGTACTCAATACTGGTCGCACCCAGATCGTAGAAGATATGGGACTGGGCGCCCACCTCAGAGACATCTTTTTGCAACACCTGTGCAACAAGGTTGCACACCTGCTGCAGCAAAGCAGATTGTCCGTCTGCCCCAGCGTGCTCCGTCTGGAACTGGTGGAAACTGATCAGTTTTACCTGACCGTTTTCGATTTTCTTTGTAAGTTGCGTACGACTGACCTTAATGGCATTGGGGGGTGTCATTGCATCGAAGGTGAAATAGAAATTTTGAATTGCGGTCGCCTTGGGGAAGGTATCATTGACTTTATAGAAATAGTCCTTAATGCGGTTTGCCACAGTCTGGGTGGTGTAGGGGTTGATCTGGGCCACCAGCGCCAGTTCCTGACCCCCTTCTGATGGCAGACCCAGCACCGAAAACTGCTGAACATTCTCCGGAACAAAGGCCTTTTCGATCATATCCGGATTGATGTTTTCTCCGTTTTCGCCGATCACCGTATCGCTGACCCGACCTTTAATATAATAATGGCCGTCAACACATTCCATCCGGTCGCCCGTATCGAACCAATCACCCAGAGAAACATTCTCCCCGTTTACCAATTTTTTAATGCACAAAGATGTGCCTTTGACCTGCAAAATTCCTTTTTCATCCAGCCGGTATTCCACTGAGTCGAAGGGATGTCCAATAGAATTGCGGTTGCGATCTTTGGGCCGGCGGCGCAGTTCCACAGAGGTGATGCCGATCTCGCTCATACCGTAGCCGTTGTGCATATTGTAGCCAATGCCGTTGAGCAGTTCCAGTGCAGAATCCCGGATATAACTGCCCCCATTGATACAAAACATCACAGATGGACCAAACAGTTTGTCGGTGATCTGCCGCAGGATCTTCTTTGACAATTTGTTGCCAAAATTTGGAAACAGGTTTTGCAGGGTATTGGTAACAGACATTGCCTTTTTCAGTTTCTTCTCTTTTTTCTCTCCCTGCTTTGCCACTTCCCCGCGCACCTGTTTTTCAATGGTGTGCCACAGCATCGGAACTGCAAAAATATGGGTCACCTGATGACGGCGGCAGGTTTTCAAAATGGTTTCTGCACTGTAATCTCGCAGGAAAACCAGAGTTCTATTAAAGAAAGTAAACCAAAAGTATACTGCGAACAATCCAAACACGTGATAAAAGGGAAGGAATGCCAACTGCTTCAGCCGTCCCTTAAAGTGATTTGCAATAGAAGGATCTTCTTTGACAATGCTCTTAAAATTCAAAATCTGTTCTGCGATCTGGTAACCGGAATAAAAACAGATCACCTCATTCATAGAGGTGGCAGAAGAAGAAAACGCCAGTTCGTCTTCAAACAAATCTTCCGGAACATCCGGATATTTGCCGGTCAGTTCCCCCATTGTGATCGCCTGGCCGTCCAGTTTGGTATTCTCACTGCACAGAATATACTGCACCTGTAAAGTTTGCAGGATGCCGTTTGTCAGGCTCTCCGGATAGCGGGTATTGACCAGGTAGGGCTTGTTGCCGCTTTTCAAAATTGCCCAAAAGGCAACGATCCAATCCGGGGAATTTTCCATTTCCAAAGCAATATAGTGATGGGTTGCACCCACTTTTGCGTATAAAGCATTGGCAGTAGCGCAGATCCGATTATAGATCTGTTCGTATGTATATGTTTGAATACGGAAACCGTCGTTGGTTTCACACAAAATCTGGTCCCGATTGTGGAAAGTGATCTGCAAAACTGCTTTCAGGTTTTTGGGAGATTCCTCCAATAACCGACTGTTTTCCTGCAGGACCTTTTTTATCGTTTTCGTCATAACTGTTTCCTACCGGTATAGAAATTACCGCTGGCAAGGTGCCAGCGGAAACATTTTCTGCTTTTAGGCTGATCACACCTGGGTATTCGCTTTTAGAGCATAGTCAACTCGATAAAACCGAGGAAAAGCATTACAGCAGATGTAATCAGACCTCCCAGTCCCAGTCCGGAACCGATGGAGCAGGCTTTAGAAGGGTTACCTTCGTCTGCGCTCTTGTTTGCCAGCATTCTGCCAACGATGCTCAAAGGCATAGAGAACAGGCCAAAGCCAATGGAGAAGCCCAATGCCAAACCGTAGCCAGCTTCTATTAAGCCGATAAGTGTATACAAAATACCGATCACTGCCAAAACCAGGCCGCCGATGCCCAGGCCCATACCTACAAAGCCGAGCACTTTGGTTCTTGTGGGAATTGCAGGCTCAACAGGTTTTGCATAACTGGGATAACTGGGATATGTAGGTCTGACCGGCTCATAGGAGGGTGTGTGCACAGGCTCATACACAGGCGTATGGGCAGGCTCACTTTTTGCCCGATAAATATGATTGGGATCATAAGCAGGTGCCGGAGACAGTTCCGGAGCCGGAGTCAGCAGTTCCGTCTCCTCTCCAACAGAAACCGAAACCGGTGTGCCGCAAATGTTGCAGAACTTATCACCGGCAGATAGTGTATTGCCGCAATTGGTGCAAATAGGCATATCTTTCACTCCTTTTTTTAGTGTGTTTTATTATATCACAGGGGGCTTTACTTCGCAAGCATTTTTATTAAAAAGACAAATCGATAGCAAGGGCGCATTGCAGTCTATGTTTTGCAATGCGCCCTTGTTTTCCACTCATTACAAGCGCAACGGCAAAATAATTATGAAGCCGCCTGTGTTATCTTCCTGTCTTTTTTCTTCCGGCTGATTCTATTAAACGCCTTGTAAAACAGGCCGATATAAACCAGAAACAGCACAACTACCAACACCGGATACAAAACTCTGTCTCCGTTTACCAGCATATACAAAATATCGTAGGGTGTGCCGTCGCCTGCCATCAGGAACATATAGTTGTAAGGAATCGTCACATTGGCAATGTATGCCGCCCCGCAAAACCCCAGCAAGATCGCAAGGGTTATGCCAAGGTTACATTTTTTCATCCCCGCAAGTCCTGCAATCATAATATACAAGGATGCAAAGCCGGAAATGCAGTGAGTAACCCCTGACACCACATTGTCCATAGACAAAACCGGATAAGCATTATAGTTCTGCCCTGCACCGATGGTTCCGAAAACGGCTCCCAGAATACCGAAAATACACACAAAATCCAGGGATGCTTCTTTCATCCTGCCCTTTGTGAAAGCCGCCAGTGGGATCGTGATCAACTGAATACTGCACAAAAACAACGGTAGGTTGCGCAGGATCGGATCCAATCCACCGCTGCGGCAGCAAAGGATCACAATTTTTAATATCTCCAGTCCATCGATCCATAGTGCCGCCCAAACCAGCGGGCGATTTTTTTCTTTTGCAGACCGCTTTCGATTGCGCGTACCCAGATAAACGGACAAGGCGACCATTGCAGTCAGTAAAAATCCCACAAACAGCAAGTGCTGCCAGGACAAAAATCCTTCTGCAGGACGGCTGTAACCACCAATGCCAAGAAATTCTCTCATTTGTTTTTTTCTCTCTTTTAACAAAGCATTTTGTTAAAAATTATAATACTTTTCAAACTCCGCAGGATGGGGAATGGCAGAAATGGCTCTGCATTCTGCCCGCTTTGTCCGGATGAAATTAACCAGCAGTTCTTCCGGGAATACGCCTCCAGCAGTTAAGTATTCATAGTCCTTTTCCAGGCAATCCAGTGCCTCATCCAAGGATACCGGCAGACCCTGAAGCTTGGCTTTTTCCTCCTCCGGCAGATGATACAGGTTCATATCGTAGGGGCCCCAGCCGTTTTTATGGGGGTCGATCTTGTTCTTTACACCGTCCAGACCTGCCATCAGGATCGCTGCATAGCAGAAATAGGGGTTGCAAGTAGCATCCGGGTTGCGCAATTCAAAACGGCGCTTATCCGGACTCTTTGCGTAGGCAGGGATGCGGATGACAGCACTTCTGTTGGAAGTTGCGTAGCCAACCGTCACCGGTGCTTCAAAACCAGGCACCAGGCGTTTGAAGGAATTGGTACTGGGATTGGTAATGGCACACAGAGAACCGATGTGCTTTAGGATGCCGCCCATAAAGTAATGGGCCGTTTCGCTTAAGTGAGAATAGCCGTTATCATCAGAAAATACCGGCTGACCGTCCTTAAACAAAATCATATGCACGTGCATACCGTTACCTGCCTCCCCATAAATGGGCTTGGGCATAAAGGTTGCGCTTTTGCCATATTTCAGGGCGGTGTTGTGGATAATATACTTGATCATCATTGTGGCATCTGCCATATGCACCACTTCTCCCAACTGGGGCTCGATCTCATATTGACCGGACGCCGCCACCTCAGGGTGATGATAGTTGATCTCAATACCTGCTTCCTTCATAAGCAAACACATCTCACTGCGGCACTCGTAGGAAGTATCAAAGGGCTTTGCAATGTGATAGTTTTTCTGCTTGGGAACGACCACACCGTGGCCTTCACTGTCAGAATTCCAGTAGGACTGACGAGCATCTACGGTGGCACCGATGTATCTTCCGTCCACACTCCAGGTCACATCATCAAACAGATAAAATTCAAATTCCGGCAAGATCTTCATTTCATCGGCAATGCCGCTTTCCTTCATATAGGCAACTGCCGCCCGGATAATATTGCGGGGGTACTGGGCAAGGGGACGGTTTTCCGGCGTATCGATGATCATTGCATTGCCGGTCATAGACAAGGTAGGAATTTGGCAGAAGGGATCGATCACTGCCGTATCCGGATCGGGAATGAACACCATATCGCTTTTTTCCACCACGGCATAGCCGTAGTTGGAGGCGTCAAAGCCGATGCCGCTTTTCATTGTATCTTCCGAAAAATTCTCCGCAGGAATGGTGACGTGACGGTACTGACCGTTAATGTCCACCATTTTAAAATCCACCATCTGAATGTTATTTTCCTGAATAATTGCCAGAACATCCTGAACTGTTTTTCCCATAAAAACACCTCTTTCATTAAATTTAATATAAGTATATAACAACAACCTTTGCTCGTCAACAATTATCCGCTAACAATGATGTGGCGAAACGCCCGCGTTGAAATTATATTGTTTTACAAATTTCTGTTTATCGAATAGATTCGTAGGGGACGCCGCCCTCGGCGCCCCATCAGGAAATCCGACCTCGATGGGCGGATTTCCTGCCACTTGCCAATATTTCTGTATTTTTGGGGCATCGAACCCCAAAAATACAGATGGGACGCCGAGGGCGGCGTCCCCTACGAACAAGCTGTCAAACAGGAATTTGACA
>JAZNDD010000075.1:0-9361 GCA_045587865.1 Faecousia sp. | reverse complement strand
TTAAAGGTGCATTTTAAGCCATATTTATTCATAAGTTCAATTAATTTGATGTCCTGCACGACACCGTCATCATAACTAAAGGTAATCGCCTTGTTCTTTCCGTGAAAACGCATTTTTGCAACCTCCTTTTTCTTTTTAATTATAGCATTGCAGCAGCAAAAAGTAAAGTTCAAAGCTCTTCCTCTGTGTGCTGATTAGGGTGGCTGTGAGGGTAATCTGCCAACAGCGATAGATATTTTTTCTGGAGGTCTTGTAACGAATTGCAGCCTTTGTTATGATGAAGAAAAATACTATTTGGACAATAGTAGTCTGTGTCGTATTCAGTACTATTTATGTTTTGGTAGATTATTTCAATATTCCTGTGCTATTTGGGTTTAATAGCTCCCTAATAAACTGGGATACCGGTTTTATCTAGAATCTTTAAGTCCTGTTTCATACACCAAAAGAAAATCATCGAAATTGCAAGAATATAATAACAAAACCACCGAATACCGGTGGTTTTGCAGTTTTTATGTTACAAACTGGTTGTGATCATCAAAAATCAAAATCCAAACCTACATACTGCAATTCTTGCAAGTATGCATCGGCTTTTTCTGCAGTGCGATTTTTCATAATCGTAGCATAATTGCTGATGTTTTTGTGTCGAAAAAGCAAAGCGGAAACCCAACGGACAGGCCACATAATCGGCAGCAACCACGGATTTTTCTCAAGAACGGGATAACGATTTTTCAGGATATGAGCAGGGGGGAATACAATGGTGCAAAGATAGTTTAAGCGGCTTTTTGCGTGGGAGCCTGCAGTTTTATCTGCCGCAAGGCCCTCTGATGTTTGACGGTTGTCCCGGCTTCCCCAACTACCGCTATGCCAAATATAGTTTGACATAAAGGCTGTTATATCGTCCAAACAGCCGTTGTCAAACCAGGAAGCAAGCATTCTTTGGGTATTGGCAAAGAAGATTTCAATTTTAAGTTTTGATAATTCGCTATGAATATAATCCATATCCATACTGGGATTGGCCCGCTGGTAGACCCAAAGATCTGTCAGCTGACGCAGGCCGATGCCACCACCCCGATAGTGTTTTGCATAATGGACAAACAGGAAAATAAAATGGTCTTCCGCCCGGAAGGTATGACAACTGCCGGAAAGGGGCGTGGCTTTTGCCCAGCAGTTCCCATAATATCGATATAGATCTATGCTGCTTTTAGGAACGATCCATCTGTGAAGTTCTATGTGTAACCAGGGGTGATGCCAGTGCAGTTCGTGGTCAGACTGCGGACCTTCCTGAAACCCAAGCGCTACCATTATGGGCTTGATTTTATCGTATTGTTCCATACGGATGAGAATATCTGCATCGCCCATTACCCGGGCAGCCGGCTGGGGATACAAGGGTTTCAGGATGGTGCCTTTCAAAGGTAAATAGTCAATGCTGTTTTCCTGAAATGCTTTTTCCAAATTCTTTAATACTTGCATTTGCCTTTCGTGACGGATGATATCCCCATAATAATGTTGGAACATCTCCTTCATCGTGGGGCATTGCTTGTCGATACCGCATTTGACTGCACCATCATAGGCTAAGCCAATAATTTTATGACGCCGGATCATATTAGCCGCCTGCTCGATTTCAAATCCTTCCGGAAGGCCACAGGCTTTGCCGGTAATTGCGGCTTTAACCAGTGCCAGGGTGCCTTTTTGTATTGCGTCCATTTTGTTCTCCTTGTGGGTATTTTCGTCAGTATAGCATATTTTCCTGAAATATTCAATAAGGGTTTGGCAAAATATTGGAAGGAAAAAGGAAATTAGTATTGCTTTTGCAGGCTGGTTCGTGTAAAATGAATATGGCTTTTTATGCATAAGATGCAGGAGGATACTTATTATGAATAAGAAAAGAATGTACTTAATTCTGATTATCATTGCGTCAGCAATATTGGCAGGACTGATTATATGGGCAGTGTATATTAGCATCAAGCCGGCACAGGGAACAAAACCGGACAAAGATCGGCCGGGAACAACGACCCAGGCTGCTGAGGCTACCGAAGATGGCACATCCCAGACAGAAGGCACAACTGGCGAGGAAACCACTGCCCCGGAGGATACCACCGGCACAACCGAAGAAGAAACCACAACCGGTGAAGAAACGACTGCACCCACCGAAACAAAAGAACCCGGTAAGCAAGAGGGCGGCAACCAAGATCCCGACAATGAAGATCCCGGGGAGGATGAGAAGAATGAGGAAGACTCTGGTGACTCCGGAGATTCTGGCACTGTTACACCGCCACCTACCCCCACTGAACCCACACTCCCGGATGTATACCCTTATACTGTAACTTATAAGGAATATCTGGATATGACGGAAGATGCGCAGATCGCTTTTTATAAGGAATTCAAAAATCACGACGAGTTTAAGAAGTGGCGGACTGCTGCAAAAAAAGAGTATGATGAAAATAAGGTTGAGATCGAAATCGGAGAAGACGGCGTGATTGATCTGGATAAGATCACCGGAAAGAATTGATCGAAAAACAGGAAAGCGGGAAAATTATGGAAAAACCCATAATCGAAAAAAATGTGCGAATGGAACAGTTGATGCCACTGTTTCGGGAACGTTTGGAAAAAGGACAAACTGTGCGGTTTATGCCAAGAGGGGTCAGTATGCTGCCGATGCTGCGGCAAGGCATTGACAGCGTCGTGCTTTCCCCTGTTCCGGAAAAACTGAAAAGATATGACCTTCCCCTGTATCAGCGGGAGAACGGACAATATATTTTGCACCGCATTGTTGAGGTGGGGGACACCTACACTTGCCTGGGTGACAACCAATTCGAGAAGGAATATGGGGTAAAGCACGAGCAGATGATCGGTCTGGTGACCGCATATTATCGGGATAAAAAAGAGCACAGTGTTAAGGAATTTGGGTATCAACTTTATTGCCGGATCTGGTATCGGGGCAGACACCTGCATAAATTATGGCGCAGATGTAGTGGCTGGCTTATTCGGCGTTTGAAACGGTCAAAAACCTGAGCGTGTTGCATAGCGGCACGCTCAGTGCATTAAAAGCAGAAGAAATGCTACAAAGGATGGACAATCAATTATGAAGAAAAAATGGGGAGCATTTTTAAAATTGCTACGCCCCTTTTTGGGTCGGGAGATCCTGCTGATTCTTCTTGCAGTAATGCAGGCAGCATCGCAGGTTACATTTTCTCTTGTGACAAAAGAAGTGATCGACTCGGCAGTAAGCCGGAATGGAAGGCTTTCTTTTTGGGGAATGCTATTGGCTTGCGTGGTGGGTGGCATTTTGCTAATTCATTTGCTGCAGACTTGGTATACTGCCAGCACCCAGGATCGGTGTACTGCAAAGATGCGCCACGCGTTGCTGGCATCGGTTGTTCGCAGTGAAGATGTGCGTCTGCAAACTTACCACAGTGGTGAACTGCTCAGCCGTGGTATTGAGGATGTGCGCATTGTGTGTGAAGGTATGGTCAACTCCTTGCCTACGCTGGCAGGACAGGCGGTACGCCTGGTAGGTGCATTTGTGGCAGTTATGACCATCTACCCGCCTATTTGCCCGGTGCTGTTGAGCGCAGGCGGTGTTCTGGCACTGGCGGCAGTTTTGATCCGTCCGATCTCCAAACGCAGATATAGGGCTGTTCGCCAAACGGAAGATCAGGTGATGGCTCAGATGCAGGAGAATTTACACCAATTGGAATTGATCAAAAGCATCCAGGTGGAGAAGAATATACTCAAGCGCTTCAATAAAAAACTTAGCATAGACCTGAAAACAAAAGCCCGCCGCAGACGTTGGACGACCACATCCAATATGATGATTTATTCGGTCTCTCAGGTGGGTATGGGTGTGCTTCTGTTTTGGGGTGCCACACAGGTGGCGGCAAAGACCTTGAGTTATGGTGCGTTTACCGCAATGCAGTCTCTGGTCACCCAGTTCCGGGGTCCGGCCATCGGTTTGTCCGGACAATTGTCCAAACTGTCCTCGATTGAAGTGGCGGCCGCCCGACTGACTGAAATGCTCAACGGCGAAGATGCTGTGGAAACAGTGAAGCAGGAAAAACCTGAGATCCGGGCTGTGGTGTTTGAAAATGTAACATTCCGATATCCCAGCGATACTGCCCCTGTGGTGGATCATTTCAGCATCCGGTTCCCCTTGGAAAGATGGGCTTGCCTGACCGGCCATTCCGGAAAGGGTAAATCCACCCTCTTTAAGTTGATGCTGGGCTTGTATACACCCCAGGAGGGCAGAGTTTACTTAGAAACCGATCAGGGCCAGATCCCATGTGGAAAAGAGACCCGGCACTTGTTTGCCTATGTGCCCCAGGACTATGCCCTGTTTTCCGGTACGGTTTTGGAAAATCTTCAATTGGTGGCCCCGAATGCAGAGGAAGAAACCATCAAAAATGCCATTTCGGTTGCTCAGGCAGACTATATCTGGGATCAGACCTATCAGTTGGAGACCCAGGTCCGTGAAAACAATGCAGGTCTGTCCAAAGGGCAACTGCAAAGACTTGCCATTGCCCGGGCTGTGCTGATGGAGCGCCCCATTTTCCTGTTGGACGAATGCACATCTGCACTGGATGCCCAGACAGAGGATGCGGTTTTGCAAAAACTGCAGCAGATGGGCAAGCAGGCAATTTTGGTTACCCACCGCCCGGAGGCATTGGAGAAACTGGAAACTGTGGCTTTTGTATCTATGGAGAAATAAGGTATCCGCCTGTTGCGTTGCAGCAGGCGGATTTTTCATCTGAAATCTCCAAAATTTTCTTGCAAAAGCATAAAGAAAGGGGTATCATAAATGCAGGAGGGATACAAAATGAAAAAGGAAATTAATGTTTGGGATTATGCACCGCAAATTATGGAGCAACTTCCTAAAGGTATACTGTTGACCGTAAAAGCAGAGGATAAAGTCAACACAATGACCATTGGCTGGGGCGCCCTTTGTATCCAGTGGGGCAAGCCTATTTTTATTGCCTATGTACGCCAGAGCCGGTATACAAAAGAACTTCTGGATAAAAATCCGGAATTTACCGTAAATATTCCTTACGGAGAATATGATAAGTCTATTTTAGGGGTTTGCGGCTCCAAGTCCGGCAGAGATCTGGATAAGATCGGGGCATTAAATCTTACATTGGAAGACCCGTTGACGGTCAGTGTGCCGGCAATTTGTCAGTTGCCCTTAACGCTGGAATGTAAAGTTGTTTATCAGCAGGCGCAGGATCCCGATGCTATCGATTCGGAGTCCGATGCCCGTTATTACGCCAAAGGCACGCCAAATGAAGGAGATTACCACACTGCCTACTATGGAGAAATTACGGCAGCATATATTGTGGAATAATTGACACCCTACCTTTATAGCGGTATAATACAGAAGAATTTGCAAAAGCACAATGATTAAGGATGGGATAAAATGAAAAATAGAATTGGCGTTCTTGGCGCAGGTACTTGGGGTATGGCACTGGCAAGAATGCTTTGCATAGATGGCCACCAGGTGACCGTATGGTCTGCACTGGACAGGGAAGTGGAGGAATTTTCTGCGACCCGTCGTCACCCCAATCTGCCGGGAATGGTGATCCCGGATCAGATTCGATTCACAAAAGATATGAAGGATGTCTGCACCGGAAAGGATGTGCTGCTGTTTGCAGTGCCTTCTGTGTTTGTCCGCGCCACCGCAAAAAAAGCAGCACCCTATATTGGGGACGGACAGATTATCGTGGATGTGGCAAAGGGCATTGAGGCAGATACTTTGTTTACAATGACCCAGATCATCTCCGATGAGGTAAAGAACCCTACTGTGAAATTGGTGGCTCTTTCAGGACCCACCCACGCAGAGGAAGTGGCAAAGGACCTGCCTACTACCATCGTTTCTGCCTGCCAGGATATTCAGGCGGCACGCAAAGTGCAGCAGATCTTCTCCAACACCTGTATGCGTGTTTATACCAATGACGATGTGCTGGGTGTGGAACTGTGCGGCGCACTGAAAAATGTGATCGCGCTGGCATCTGGCGTGGCGACGGGTATGGGCTACGGAGATAATACAAAAGCGGCGCTGATCACCCGGGGAATGGCAGAGGTTTCCAGACTGGGTATCGCAATGGGCTGCCGGGAGCAGACCTTTGGCGGTCTTGCCGGTATTGGCGACCTGATCGTTACGGCTACCAGCCAGCACAGCCGTAACAATCGTTGCGGTATATTGCTGGGTCAGGGTGTAAGTCCGGAAGACGCGGTCAAACGGGTGGGAATGGTGGTGGAAGGCCTAAACGCCTTGCCTGCCGCTATGCGCCTGAAAGAAAAATATCAGGTGGAAATGCCCATTGTGGAAGCAGTTAATAATTTGGTAAACAAGGGCGTAACGCCTGCAGAAACCGTCCGCAGCCTGATGGACCGCCAGCAGACCCACGAGCTGCCCTTTATCCCTCTGGATAAAAATGTATAATAGGAAACAGCGGGGAGCGCATTGCGCTCCCCGCTGTAATAGTTAAAACAGATGGAAGAAAATCTTACTGCGGATGGACAAAACGGTACGGTCTTTCAAAGAACCCTGAGTGTCCGGATGACGCAGGAGTTTTCTGGTGTTTTTGCGGCTCTTTTTGAAATCCCGCAGAAGGCGGATATCCTCCAAAAATTCCGGATGGATTTTGTCTTCTGCTACAGCCAAAAACTGCTCTGCCATTGCGGACAGATCGTATGCTTCCTTTTTAAGCAGCAGCCGTAGTTTTTCAGCGATCCATTTGTGCAGTACAATTTTTTTGTGTCCGTGACCGACCACATTGTTTCCGTGAATGCGGTGGGTGATCCGGGGGGCAGGATCGTATATAACCTTGCCGCAGGCGGCGGCAAGGGAGAGCGCCATAGAGTCGTGCATCATCACATTGTCGATCTGCAATCGTTTCATCAAATTCATCAGTTGCCGGTTAAAGCCCATTACGCAGCCGGGGATCTGATTGTAAAATAGCACCTGCAAGGGGGTAAACACCGGCGGTTTTTCCAGTGCGGTTTCCTCATAAACAGTCAGATCGGTATGGGCGTGGCGGAAGTTACTGCAGTAGCATACAGGCCCTTCTTCTTGCGCCATCAAATCGGTTGCGATCTGGAATTTATCTGTATCCCACACATCGTCCTGATCTGCAAAGAAGTAGAAATCTGCATCCGGAGCAAGGCGGATCAGTTCCAGAAAACTGCGTTGCGGGCCCACATTGGATCCCGGAATCCATTCAATGCGGCGGCCATCTTTTTGGGGATATTCCGTCGCAACGAGGCTGGTCGCATCCGAAGAACCGTCATCACGAATCAAAACGGTGATATTACCCGGATATGTCTGCTGCATAATACAGTGGAGTTGTTCTTTCAAATACTGCTGGCCATTGTAGGTGGACATCAGTACGATCACATTTTGGTCCATAAATCTGCCTCAGATTGGTTGTTAAATATAATAAGCAAACAGTTTCAAAAACAGGATGTCCGCAAACCGGAACAGCGCCCCAAAAGTGGGACGGTTTCGATAACCGCAAGATTTCAGGAAAGCGCACATCCGTTCCCGTTTGTGAATATCTTTTGTGGACATCAGGTTTTTTTGCCGCATTAAGCGGCACATCTCCAGATCGGATTTGCACATTTTTTTCAGGGAGTTGGAAAGATTGTTGCCCACTTGCTTGTGGGTGTAGAGTTTTTTCTTGTTTTTCACAAAGCGGGTACCCTGATCCAGCATCAAAAGCCACAGGAAAAGGTCGTCCGAGCCATTGACAGACAGGGGATTATCCAGCCATTTTTTTGGAACGGCGCTTTTGCGCATCAGACACTGACCGGGAGAGACAATCTGATTTGCGGCTTTCAGGTAGTAGCATTTGTGATTGATCAGGCTCATTTTGATGCAGCCCCGGTAAATTGCCTTGTTGCCGGAATCAAATTCCTTGATTCCGTTGCAAATGACCGCATCGCCATCTGCCAGTGCTTCGTACTGGGAAAGGAGAAAATCCTCGGAAAGCTGGTCATCCTGATCTAAAATGGTGATCAGTTCCCCCTGAGCTTCCCGGATAGCAATGGCACGGCTCTTGTGGATGCCGTAATTTTCCGGATTGGTGAGAACTCGGCAGTGAAAATGCAGACCTTCTGGGGCAGGGAGGACCAACGGTTCCCAGGGACTGTCATTTACCAGCAGATATTCCACCTGCAGATCCGGATATACTTTTTGTAAGGTCACAGTATTGGCTTCAACGATGGAAAAAAGTTGATCCATATACTCGTTTCCGTTATAGGTAGTCGTTATGACAGTAAACATAGCGATTCCTCTTTTTCTTTGTTGTAATGCTCAGAACAGATCCTTTAGCAGTTGGCAGAAAGCCTGGTTGAATGCTGCGTTGTTGCTGGCATATCCGCCGGACAGTTGGGTAACTTTTTGATCGTAATTTGTAATATAATCTTCCAGTTGCGCCATATCTTCCACCACCAGAATATTCTTCTGGCGCTGCTGCACTTCCCGGCAGAAGGTTCGTTGATGGTTGTTTACGTGCTCCCCATATTGTTCCTGACGGGGGACGACCACAGGGATCTTGCCGACCTGCAGGGGCATAATAAAACTAGACGGACCGCCGTGGGTAATGACGATCCGGGCGTCGTTTACATTTTTTACCATCTGGCTGTAGGGCAAAAGTTTGCTCCAGGTGCAGTGTTTGGGTTCGTAAGTGCTGTATCCGGTCTGGATGATCACATCCTCCCCGATGATGCCTTTGCCTTTAAGTTCATCAATGGCGGAAACCAGCCGGTCAAAGGGCTGTTCGTGGGTGCCCACAGTCACAAAGATCATAGGCGGCCTCCTAGAAAATACTGCCAAGGTTTATGGCCTTGGGATACACTTTTTTCATTTCTTCCCATTGGACAATAAATTTGTCCGTGACAGGGTAGACCAGTTTGCCACTGAGGGTGGAGGCATCGATCCGGTCAAATACTTCGATATAAACGGTCTTTGCACCGAACAGTTTTCCCAGATAGAAGAAGGGAACCGCCACAGCCGCACCGGAGGAAATGATCAGATCCGGCTTTTCCTTGCGCAGGGTCTTGAAGGCAAGAAAAGTGTTCCGGATCAGGTTTTTCAGGTTGCGGTTGGTAGGGAAGTAGCAGGGGATCATCCGTTCGCCTTCCAAAAGACTTCTGGCATCTTCCTTGTCAAAGGTGACCCAGACCCGCTCCTGATCCTGCCAGAAGGGCTTGAGCATATATAGATGGGTCAGATGACCGCCGGAAGAACCGACTAAGCAAACCTTCATTGCTTTTTTCCTTTCAAATGCGTAGGGGACGGGTCTTCCGTCCCGCTCAATGCACTTAATGATATTGATATTCAAGACCAACATCATAAATTGGTGTCATT
>JAZNDD010000074.1:0-4848 GCA_045587865.1 Faecousia sp. | reverse complement strand
GGAATCGGCGGAGAAGCCCTCGAACTTCCAGTTCCAGTCGTTCGGATAGGCATTGTTCATTGTGCTCTCGAACTTGCCGATCTTGGTATAGTTACCGTCCACGGTGCTGGAGAATACATCGTAGTTATACAGCTCCAGATCAAACACATTGTCCTGAACCGCCACAGAAGGCTGGGTCGTCTCCTCGGGCGCGGTGGTGTCCTCAGGTGTATCGCCGGAAGGCTCCTTGGCAATCAGGTCAATGGAGGCAATTGCTGCCCGGGCATTGTCCACAGCGATGATCAGGATGTTGTCACCTTCGGCAAAGGTATGTATGCCGGCGACTGCCACAGTATTTCCGGCAGTATGGTTTGCCACACCCACCAGATTGGCGCTGACCATTGCAGCCTCTACATCTGCTGCGCTCATTTCGTTTGCAGGCGCAGCAAGGGCATAGACGGTTGCCTTATAGCCGTTTGCGGTGCTGTTGTTTGTAATGGACAGCTCATAGCTGTCAGCCTCAGGTACCTTCACCCGGAAAGCCACCCACTTGCTATTGCAGTTGATCAGGCGCAGGCCCTCATTCGCTGCAGCAAAGAATTTCAGGTTGGCGTCGGTAGCAAGACCGTCAGCCAAAGCCTCAAGATGCCAATTATAAGTACCGTTTGTATAAGCTGTCTTCGCTGTTGCCTCAATTTTGCTATACTTATAGCCATTGGCATTGGCAGCACCGGAGAACACATCGGTGTGGTTATACACCTCAAAATCAAACTTAACGGAAGCTGCTGCGGGTGCAGTGGTATCCTCGGAAGGATCGGTAGGCACATTGGATGCAGCCTTGGGCGTCAAGTCGATATCTGCAATGCCTGCACGGGCGGCATCGATCTCGATAATGAGAATATTCTCGCCTTCGGCAAATTCCTTCTCACCGGCAACCGCCACATTGTTTTTGGTGGTATGATCTGCTGTACCCACCAGGTTTGCACTTGTCATTGCAGCCTCTACATCCGCTGCTGTCATAGTGCCTGCAGGGGCAGCAAGGGCATAAACCGTTGCCTTGTAGCCGTTTGTGGGGATGTTATTCTTTATGGATACCTCATAATTGCCTGCCTGGGGCACTTTAATACGGAAAGCCAGCCACTTGCCGGGCATATCCTTCAGGCGCAGGCCCTCATCAGATGTGGAGAAGAACTTGGTGTGAACTGTAGTATCCACACCCTCTGCCACAGTCTCCAGCTTCCAGTTGTGGGTAAGTGCTGCATAAGCATCATTGATCGCACCTGCGACCTTGCTGTGGCCCAGCTTATTGCCATCACCGGGAATGGCAGTGGAGAAAGCCGGGTTGTTATACAGCTCAAAGTCCAGATTGACAGGCTCACTTACAGGCGCAGTGGTGCCTTCACTGGGAGAAGTTGTCTCAGTGGATGCAGCCTTGGGCGTCAGGTCGATATCCTGGATAGAAGCACGGATCCCGGAGGGATTGAGCTTAATAACCAGAATGTTATCGCCTGCGGCAAAGGTGTGCTCACCGGCAACACCCTGTTCGCTTCCCTCGGCAACACTAACTGCACCGATCAGGTTGGTGCTTACCATTGCAGCTTCAATATCTGCAGCAGCCACAGCACCGGTAGGCGCAGCAAAGGTGTACATCGTAGCCTGATAGGGGTAGGCTTTTACATTGCCGCCTGTGAGCGCGACTTCATAATTGCCAGCCTCTGCCACTTTGATACGAAAAGCGACCCATTCTCCTGCAACCAGGTTCAAAAGGCGCAGGCCTTCGTTATCGTTTGTGCCGTAGAATCTCATATCGCTAGAGTTGGAAACAGTGCTGACACTCGTTTCCAGCCTCCAATTGTGCGTGCCGTTATCATAGGCACTTTTGATGGTACCGGAGACCTTGCTGTACTTATCTGCTTCGGCAACAGTCACCTGACTGTTCGTAACCAGCTGAAAGTCATAGTTGATAGCAGCACCTGTTTCCCCGTCTGCAAAGGTTGCAGGGACAACGAAGGATGCAAGCGTTGCTACTACAAGCAAAACCGCGGTCAGTTTCTTAATAAATTTTCCCATAGTCACGCCTCCTAAAAACTGATTTGTTGACAATTTTATTATACTTCTGTTATAATCAAATCGAAAGTAGGCATTGCGCCAATAACTTTCCTTTTTGCGCCAACACAAAGTTAAGGAGGAGCACTATGCAGCCAAAAGAATTACAAATTGCCAGCCTCAATGCTGTTGTACGGAAAGCAGACCATTTTTCCATTGGCACAGGGGACATCTGGTATATGCCGGAGCATCCCTTCTCGCAAAATGTTTTCTATTATATTCTGGACGGTCGCTGCACCATCCGGATCAACGGAAAAGACTATGCCGGTATTCCCGGGCGTTGGTTCTTTATCCCTGCAGGAACGGTCTACGGCTGGAAAAATGATTCCTCACGCCCCTTTGCCAAGTACTGGTATCACTTTGATATTGAGCCCAGAAATCTGGATCTGTTCTTCGGTGCAGAGGTGCCCCCTTATGTGGATGTGAAGCCGGACAGCACGGCGTTCCGGCTTTTTGAAGCCTTCGGTCAGTATGTAAAGGGCAACACCCTTATGGACAAACTGCAGATCAAAACCATTTTGCTTTCTCTGCTGTGCGAGTATGTGCGGCTTGCTGCGCCGGAGATCAGCAGCGCGCCCATCGGACTGGATGCGCCCAGCAAAAAGCTTATGAATTATATCCCCGTAAATCTGGATCAGGATCTTTCCAACGCCGTCCTTGCTGCTTATATGCATATGAGCGTGCGCAGCTTTTTGCGTTACTTCAAAAATCTCACCGGTCAGTCCCCCGCTGCCTATATTGCCCAGGCGCGAATGGAAGTGGCAAAGAGCCTGCTGGAGGAGTCAGCGCTGAGTGTTTCGGAAATTATGGACCGGGTGGGCGTTTCCAGTGTTTCCTCCTTCTCCAAAATGTTCAAGAAGCACTACGGCTATTCCCCCAGAACCTATCGGGAGCTGTTCCGCAAGTCGGTATAATCACCGCCCCGTTTATTGCACATCATCGTAGGGGCGACCCTTGCGGTCGCCCGTTTTGAAAAACATTGTGTGTCATCGCCCTTTACGCCGGTGCATTTTTTTGCAAATTTCTTGAATTATCCTATTGCACATAAGAAAAAATAGATGTATAATCCTTGTATAATTTTATCACTTTGGAGGGAATCCCTATGGCTTATGATGTTCGTCCCGAATCTATGCAGCGTATTACTACCCCGGAGCTGGCAAATGCTTTTATTGAAGAGCAGGTCGCCGCTGTCCGCACTCAGGTAGGCGACAAGAAGGTCCTGCTCGCCCTTAGCGGCGGTGTGGACTCCTCTGTGGTCGCTGCGCTGCTCATTAAGGCGATCGGCAAGCAGCTGGTCTGCGTACACGTGAACCACGGCCTGATGCGCAAAGGCGAAAGCGAGCAGGTTATTGAGGTGTTCGGCAAGGCGCTGGATGCAAACCTGATCTATGTAGACGCCACCGACCGTTTCCTGGATCTTCTGGCAGGTGTTGCCGATCCGGAACGCAAGCGCAAAATCATCGGCGCTGAGTTTATTAAGGTATTTGACGAAGAGGCTGCTAAGCTTAGCGGCATCTCCTTCCTGGCACAGGGTACTATCTACCCGGATATTCTGGAGTCCATCAAGGCAGCCGAGAGCGGCAAGCCTGTTAAGTCCCACCACAATGTGGGCGGCCTGCCGGATGAGATGGCTATGGAGCTGGTAGAGCCTGTGAAGCTTCTGTTTAAGGACGAGGTCCGTGTAGTGGGCGAGGCACTGGGTCTGCCCCACGCAATGGTCTACCGTCAGCCCTTCCCCGGCCCCGGTCTGGGTGTAAGATGCCTGGGCGCGATCACCCGGGACCGCCTGCACGCTCTGCGAGAGGCAGATGCAATTTTGCGTGAAGAGTTCGACAACTGCGGCCTTGCTGAAAAGGTATGGCAGTACTTTATCGCCATTCCCGACATTAAGAGCGTTGGCGTCCGTAACGAAATGCGCTACGAGGGCTGGCCCGCCATCATCCGCGCCGTGAACACCACCGACGCAATGACCGCCACCGTTGAAGAGATCCCCTACCCCGTCCTGCACAAGATCGTAGGCCGGATCACCGCCGAGGTAGAAGGCAACAACCGGGTGCTGATGGACCTGACCCCGAAGCCCGTCGGCACCATCGAGTGGGAATAACCCTACAACCCTAAAATCCTTTGATATCAAGCACTTTTTGAGTTCTCGTTTTGCTATTGACAGCACAATGACAGCAAAATATAAAAAGAACGGTCACAATTGTGGCCGTTCTTTTCGCATATAGAGATATCAAACAAAGAAAGAATCATCGTTTACACTATATAGCAATAACAGTTTTAAATCAAGAAAGTCAGCGGTTGTTCTTTTCGAACTCCTTTATAATGCCCATAACCAGATTGGCCTGCTCGTCGGTCAGACCGCTAAAATCAAACTTCTGCGCTTTTTCGTTACCCAAGAGCCAGTCGGTACTGACCTTAAACAAACTTGCCAATTTCAGAAGATTGTCATAACTGGGTTGGCGCAGGTCGTTTTCGTAGGAACTGATAACAGTTTTGGTCACGCCGATTTGTCCTGCCACCTGTGCTTGTGTCAGGTTTTCTGCCAACCGAAGACTTTTTAATTTCTTGCCTAAGTTCACCATTCGTGTTCACCTCTTTCAGATAGTTTACCCGCAAAGTTTCATCAAATGGTTTACTCGGTAATCTTATTGTGGACTTTTGCGACAGATAGTGATATAATCTTCACGAAAATATTTTATAAAATTTTTTCAAAAATATAAAACCCTGTGGCAATCTCATTCCCCTTTGTGGATGTAAAGG
>JAZNDD010000073.1:0-2751 GCA_045587865.1 Faecousia sp. | reverse complement strand
TGCCAATATTTCTGTATTTTTGGGGCATCGAACCCCTAAAATACAGATGGGACGCCGAGGGCGGCGTCCCCTACGAACAAGCTGTCAAACAGAAATTTATCGTATCTCTATTTGCCTTTCAGTTGCCAGAATGCCACCGCGCTGGCGGCCGCCACGTTCAGTGAATCCACCCCGTGTGCCATTGGAATTTTTACCGTATAGTCACAATCGGCAATTGTTCGCTGAGAAAGGCCATCCCCCTCAGATCCCAGCACCACCGCAAGTTTTTCTTCCTTTATCAAGTCTGGATCGTCGATGGACACACTGTCATCCGTCAGTGCCATTGCGGCAGTCTTAAAGCCCTTTGCCCGGAGAATTTCCGTCCAGTTTTCCGGCATAAATGTCCAGGGGATCTGAAACACCGTTCCCATACTCACCCGGGCAGAACGGCGGTATAAGGGGTCACTGCAGCCCCCTGTGAGCAGCACCGCATCCATTCCCAACGCTGCGGCACTGCGGAAGATCGCTCCAATGTTGGTGGGATTCATAATCTCCTCCAGCACTGCGATCCGCCGGGCGTTTTCCAGGATCGTTTCCACATCCGGTAACTTTGGCCGCTTCATTGCACAAAGCAGTCCCCGGGTAAGTTGATAGCCGGTCAACTGCGTCAGCACATCCATTTCCGCCGTATACACCGGCACATCTGCGCAGCGCTCGATTGCCTGCTGGGCTTCTCCGGTCATACGGCTGCGCTCTACTAAGATGGACACCGGCTCATAGCCCCCATCCAGTGCCCGGCAGATCACCTTTGGACTTTCCGCAATGAACATTGCTTTCGTTGGGTCAAAGCGGTTTAATAACTGTGCCTCCGTCAGCCGGGCATATACATCCAGTTCCGGCGCCCCAAAATCTGTGATCTCAATGATATTTGCCATTCCCATTCTCCTGTGCTGTTTTTCATCATTATACTCTTTTTTGCTATATTCTGTCAATTTTCACCGATTGCTTTTTCTGCGGAAATATGGTAAAATATGCCTACAACCCCTTTAGGAGGAAAGAAATGTCCCGTCTTATGAAAATGGTGCTGGGAAACATTCCCCGGCTTATCAGGATATATTTTCTGGCCCGCCGCCGGATCAAGCACCCGGAAAAATATTCGGAAATGGCGTTCTACACGCCCCTGCAAAGCCTTTTACGCCGTGTGATCGTCACCGGCAATGTGGACTTGCAGATCTTCGGCAGAGAGAACATTCCGGAAAACAACGGCTTTATGATCTATGCCAACCACCAGGGAATTTTTGACCCGATCGCCATTGGTTCCGATTTCCGGGGACCGCTGGCAGCGGTGTATAAGCACGAACTAAAAAAAGTATTTTTTATTAACGAGATCGCAGGTGCAACAGGATCCATTCCTCTGGACCGGGAGGATATACGCCAATCCCTGACTGTGATCCGGGCAGTGACAGAAGAATTAAAGAAAGGTCGAAATTATATTATCTTCCCAGAAGGCACTCGCAGTAAAAACGGAAATGTAATGGGTGAATTCCACGGGGGCAGTTTCAAAGCCGCGATGAAAGCCAAGTGTCCGATCCTGCCGGTGGCGTATATTAACAGTTTCCAGGTTCTGGACCGGAAAGGCTCCCAGCCGGTTACTGTGCAGATGCACTACTTAAAGCCGATCCCTTACGAAGAATATCAAGGTATGACCACCGTTGCCCTTGCCGCGCTGGTAAAGCAGCGCATTCAGGCCATCTTGGATCAATATGCATAACGTTAGGACCCATTGCGAAAATGCAACGGGTCCTTTTGTTTATTCCGCTTTTTCTGCCTTCAGGGTATAGGTTTCACCCGGGAGGATATCTGTGGTGTCCACACCGGTCAGGGCATATTCCCCATCAATGTAGAAACCCCAGTATGCGCCGTGGGTTTCATAGTCGTAGGCAGTGCCGTTAACTTCCTTAATATACAGTCCAAAGGCGCCTTGCTCCCCTTTGATCACACCCAGTTCCTGCAGTGCTTCGCCCACAGTTTTCTTATCGGTGCTGATCTGAGCAGTGGCAGTGCTTCCATCCAGATCCACCACTTCCAGGGTAAATGTAGTTGCCCCCTGACCCAAACGGTCACCGTCGGAAAATACCGTTGGCTCGGTTGTTTTTTCCTGCGCTGTATCGTTACAACCGCTTATACAAAGTGCCATAGCCGCAATCAGCACCATACAAACGATGAACGACAGCCATTTTTTTACGCTGTTCATTTTCATACTTGTATGCTCCTTTTTGATGATTTCCTTTCCTGTGCCGGCGCCGCGGCGAATGAAAGGTTTTGCTTCCGGATATTCCGGCTTGGCACATCATCTGCCGGCCTTCTCGGAATTTCCAATGGCGTTTCCCCAAATTGCGGCTTTGGGTAGACAAATGACAAACAGTGCCTTACGGCGACGGGCTCGCGCAGGTTTTGCACCTGCTTCCCCGGATAGCCTTCCCATTATAGCATAGTCACAGCAATTTTTCAATGGAATTTATAAAAAGGGGCTGTAAAGAAACGCATATTTTTTCAGGATAAATGAAAACAATTTTGGGAGGTTGCTCATGTCTCGAGCCACCTCCCTCATTTTATCAAATTTCTGTTTGTCGGTCTGTTGTACCGCCTCGCCACTTGCCTCCCCTCATAGGGGAGGTGCCCAGTGCGCACACTGGGCGGAGGGGTTGTCCTATCTTAAGAAGTACACTCCCCCAGTCACCTACGGTGACAGCCCCCTCAGGGAGGGGGCCA
>JAZNDD010000072.1:0-2911 GCA_045587865.1 Faecousia sp. | reverse complement strand
CCATCTGTATTTTTGGGGTTCGATGCCCCAAAAATACAGAAATATTGGCAAGTGGGAGGAAATCCGCCCATCGAGGTCGGATTTCCTGGTGGGACGCCGAGGGCGGCGTCCCCTACGAATCTATTCGATAAACAGGAATTTGATAAAAGGATGGAGGCAGTCCGGAACTACCTCCATCCTTTGTTTTCATTCACTTTGGAAATATATGCGTTTCTTTACGGCCCATTTTTATTCGGTTGGTTAAAAGCCGCGGCTGCTTCCGCCGCCGCCGGAGCGACCGCCGCCGCCACCAAATCCGCCGCCAAAGCCACCGCCAAATCCGCCGAAACCGCCGGTATGGCCGCCACCGGAGTGTCCGCCGCCAGTGGGGAATCCTCCCAGCCATACGCCGCCAAAGCGCAGACCTACACCAAAGAACAAACTGACGCCTGCGACCCAAAACGCCTGCATCAGGCTTTGCAGTACCAGCGCCGTTACGGCAAGTTTCACCCCTTCAATTGCCCAAAAGGCAATTGTTTTTTTCGCCTTTTTCTTTTTCAGGAAAACAGCACCGGTAACAGAACTTATGATCACGCCCAGCACCATACATCCCACGAAGGCAGGATTTCCGTCCTCCTGTGCGTGGGATACCGCCGCCTCGCCGGTGATACTCACGCCATAGACTGCGGCAATTTCCTGGAGGAAGGCACTGTAGCCATTTTTAATGCCTTCATCAAATTTATTTTCTTTGAGCAGGGGGATAATATATTCATCCTGCATTCTGCCGGTTTTACCGTCGGGAAAATCTCCCTCCAGACCGTAACCTACCTCCACGCGAAACAGCCGGTCTTCCACTGCACAAAGAAGCAGCAGACCGTTATTCTTTTCTTTATCTCCAATGCCCCACTGGCGAAACAGTTGCGTTGCATACATTTCCAGGGACTGCCCTTCCAATGAAGGGATCGTCACCACCACGATCTGTGCGCCGGTCTTGCTTTCCAGTTCCTGACCGGTTTTCAAGATATACTGTTCCGTTTCTTGGGACAGCACCTGCCCGCCGTCATAAACATAGAACGCCGAATTGGGCGATACCACCGCCGCCGACACCGGCAACACCAAGGCGATCAGGCAGCAAACTGCCGCCAAAAGGGCTAAAATCTTCCCCTTTTTCATAGCCATTTAGAAAGTTACCTGGGGCACATTCTGGGCATTTTCAGAGGCTTGGAAATAAGCCTTCTGCTCAAATCCAAACATACCTGCCACCAGTCTTGCAGGGAACTTGCGGATCGCGGCATTGTAAGACTGCACTGCATCGTTATAGTCCTTTCTTGCCACTGCGATCCGGTTTTCTGTTCCGGCCAGTTCATCGGCAAGTTGGGTAAAATTGGCAGATGCCTTCAGATCCGGATAGTTTTCCACAACCACCAGCAAATTGTTCAGGGCAGTAGTCAGGGCGCTGTCTGCAGCGGCCTTTTCTTCCACAGTGGATGCCCCAGCCAGTTTTTCCCGGGCCTGGGTCACGCTGTCGATCGCCGCCTGCTCGTGGGCAGTATAGCCCTTGACGGTGTTGACCAGATTGGGGATCAGATCTGCCCGGCGCTGCAGGTTGGTGTCAATATTTGCCATCGCAGCATCCACCTGGGTCTCCATAGAAACCAGTTTGTTATTTGTGGAAATCAGGCTGATACCCAGGATCAAAACCAAGCCTACAATGATTGCAATAATAACAATTCCTCTTTTTTTCATAGTGTCCTCCTTTTGCACAAGTTGTGCATTTTTTCCTTTATTATACACTATTTTTTCTTTTTTTCAATGTAACTTCTGTAAACAATTCATAAACAGCAAAAGGACGCTATCCATTTTCAATTATTTTGGTATGGTGATGGTCAGGACGATCTGGCGGTCGGTTTCTTTGCGCTCGGAAACAGCAGGGATCCCGGAAAGTTGGATGCGGGCCAAAGACTGGTTTAAGTTATTGAGAAATGCGCCCACATTCACTTTAGGGGCTTTTTCTTTTGGCTGCTGCAAAAGTTCCTCTATGTATCGCTCCGTCCGGTCAACACTCATCCCCAATTTTTTGATCAGGCTGACCACCTGCATTTTTTGCGCCTCTGTGGGAAGTTTCAACAGCGCCCGGGCGTGGCGTTCCGTCAGTTCCGCCTGTCGGATGGCGTCAAGCACCTGCTTGCTATGGCGCAAAATACGCAATTTGTTGGCAATGGCGCTTTGGCTTTTGCCCAAAAGGCGCGCCACCTGCTCCTGACTCATTGACCACTGCTCCAAAAGGTAACTGATCCCCTTTGCTTCCTCAATGAAATCCAGATCCTGCCGCTGCAGATTTTCCACCAATGCGGTCATTCCCGATTCCCGGTCGTCCATATTCATCAGAATACAAGGAACTTCCGTAAGTCCTGCCAAAATCCCCGCCCGCAGCCGCCGTTCCCCGGCGATCAACTGGTATGCCGTGCCCACCCGGCGCACAGAAAGCGGCTGCAAAATACCGTGCTGACGGATGCTCTCGGCCAGTTCCTGCAATGCCTCCTCACGAAATATTTTCCGGGGCTGTGCCGGATTTGACTGGATAGACCGCACCGGCAAAAATACAACCCGTCCGGTCTCCATATATGTTTTCAGCCTTTGACATTGCATAGGCCTGTCCTCCTTCGTACTTTGTTTTTCCATTGTACTGCCAGTCCTTACAGAAAAAACACGAATTGCTGAGGTGCCTAAATAAATCGCTCGACACAAACCCTTTATGATTTGCAAACAAACCAGTCTTGTGCTACAATAAAACAAATTTCTGTTTGACGAACAGGTAATTAAAACGCATGTCATTGCGAACCAGTGCGCACACTGGTGTGGCAATCTCCTGGTACAAGGCTGGTTTTTGAGATTGCCACGTCGCTTCGCTCCTCGCAATGACACGGTTTTT
>JAZNDD010000071.1:0-3831 GCA_045587865.1 Faecousia sp. | reverse complement strand
GGTTCGATGCCCCAAAAATACAGAAATATTGGCAAGTGGCAGGAAATCCGCCCATCGAGGTCGGATTTCCTGATGGGACGCCGAGGGCGGCGTCCCCTACGAATCTATTCGATAAACAGGAATTTGTCGCCTTGGCAAAACGTTCCTGCAATATTTGTCAAGATTTCTGTGCAGACTGTATTGACACTTTTTTCTTTGTGTGCTAAACTTATAATAACCAAATAGTGAATAAATGATAGAGGCGCGTCGCATCATCAGTACCGATTGCCGGGAGGTCTTCGCAGGGCTGTGGCAGTGGGGGAAGGGATCGTCGCCGAAGGAAGCTGAGGCGGAAGGCTTACCTGGGCAAACAGAATAACATCTGTTTGACTGTCGCATTTGCGGAGTGCTATCGTTGCGCATAGACTTTTCCCGGGGCAATGTGTCACCGGTTTGGGACACTGTCCTTGTGCGTGGATAGCCGATGCTTGCATCGGCGCTTTTTATTTGTATGGAACAAGGAGGATATTATTATGAAAGAACAGACAATTTTTCAGGGTGCAGCCACTGCGTTGATCACCCCTATGAATCAGGCAGGTGTGGATTATCCGGCACTGAAGAAATTGATCAACTGGCAGATCGAAGAAGGCATTGATGCTCTGGTGATCTGCGGTACTACCGGTGAGGGTTCTACCCTTTCTGATGCAGAACATAAGGAAGTTTTGCGCTTTTCTCTGGAAGTGGCTGCCGGCCGTGTGCCAATGATTGCCGGTACCGGTTCTAACGACACTGCTTATGCAATCAGCCTGACAAAACACGCCTGCGAACTTGGCTATGACGGCGTTCTGGTAGTTACCCCTTACTACAATAAGACCACCCAGAAGGGTCTGATCGCATCCTTTACTGCCATTGCAGAGGCTTCCACAAAGCCTGTGATCCTTTACAATGTTCCCTCCCGTACCGGTGTAAATATTGAGCCTGCTACTTATCAGGAATTGGCAAAAGTAGAAAACATCGCTGCCATTAAGGAAGCAAACGGCAACATCTCCAAGGTTGTGGAGACTGCTGCGCTGGTTGGCGACCAACTGGATATTTACTCCGGTAACGACGATCAGATCGTTCCCATTATGGCTTGCGGCGGCAAGGGTGTTATCTCCGTTCTGTCCAATGTGCTGCCCAAGGAAACCTCCCGGATGTGCCATCTGGTGCTGGAAGGGGATATTCAGGGAGCAATGGAACTGCAGAAAAAATATCTTCCTTTGTGCAATGCCCTGTTTTGTGAAGTGAACCCCATTCCGGCAAAGGCTGCAATGGCGGCTATGGGTATGTGCGAAAACTACCTGCGTCTGCCCCTGGTCCCTATGGAGGAAAATCACCGGCAAATGTTGCTGCAGTGTATGAAAAATGCCGGTGTAAAGATCTGATAATAAGGAGTTATTTATGATTAGAATCGGAATCGTAGGCTATGGCAATCTGGCTAAGGGCGTAGAATGTGCCATCCGCCAAAATCCGGATATGAAACTGTGTGCGGTGTTTACCCGCCGGGATCCGGCAAGTGTAAATATTCAGACACCGGATGTGCCGGTGTGCCTGTCCTCTGACATTTGCCAGTGGAAAGACAAAATCGATATGCTGATCCTGTGCGGCGGCAGCGCTACGGACCTGCCGGAGATGACTCCGGCACTTGCCAAAGATTTCAATGTGATCGATAGTTTCGATACCCACGCCAATATTCCTGCCCACTTTGCAAATGTGGATAAGGCAGCATCTGAAAACGGCAATATTGCTGTGATCTCTCTGGGTTGGGATCCGGGGCTGTTTTCTGTGAACCGTCTGTACGCCAGTGCAGTCCTGCCCCAGGGCAAGGACTATACCTTCTGGGGCAAAGGCGTCAGCCAGGGTCACTCCGATGCAATCCGCCGGATTGACGGTGTAGTGGATGCCCGTCAGTATACCATCCCTGTGCCGGAAGCAATGGAGCGTGTCCGCAACGGAGAAAATCCGGCACTGACTACCCGCCAGAAGCACACCCGATACTGCTATGTGGTGGCGCAGGAGGGTGCAGACAAGGCGCGGATCGAAAAGACCATCAAGGAAATGCCCAATTACTTTGCCGATTACGATACCACTGTGGAATTTATCACATCTGAACAGATGAAAAAGGAACATTCCGGACTGCCCCACGGCGGCAGTGTGATCCGCAGCGGCATTACCGGATGGGAAGGGGAGTGCAGCCAGACCATCGAATATAAACTGACACTTCAGTCCAATCCTCAGTTTACCGCAAGTGTATTGGTCGCTTGCGCCCGGGCGGCAATGAAAATGAAGAACCGGGGAAATACCGGCTGCTATACCATTTTTGATATTGCACCGGCAGACCTGACCAACTTAAGTCGTGAGGACATTCTTGCTCATATGTTATAAGGAATCCCGTTATGCTTTATAAGAACCTGAAGATCAACCAAGCCGGACACCTGACATTTGCCGGATATGATACCACAGAACTTGCTCAGGAATACGGCACCCCGCTGATGCTATTGGATGAACGTTCCATCCGCAATCGCTGCCGGGAATATAAAAATGCAATGAAGGATGCCTTCCCGGAAGGCTCTATGCCCCTGTATGCCAGCAAGGCACTGAGTTTTAAGCGCCTGTATGAGATTATGGCCCAGGAAAATATGGGCGTTGATGTGGTGTCCTCCGGGGAATTGCGCACTGCAGTCAAGGCAGGATTTCCAATGGAAAACGCCTATTTCCACGGAAATGCCAAGACGGATGAAGATATCCGCTTTGCCATTGCAAACCGGATCGGCTACTTTGTCTGCGACAATGCAGACGAGCTGGCAGCCATCGACCGGGAGGCAGAAAAGGCAGGCATTCGTCAGAAGATCCTGCTGCGCCTTTCTCCGGGAATCGATCCCCACACTCACGCAAAGATCAGCACCGGAAAGATCGACTGCAAGTTTGGTGCAGTGATCGAAAACGGTCAGGCGGAAAGACTGATCTGGCAGGCGCTCTCCTGCAAAAATGTGGTACTGCGTGGCTATCACTGCCATATCGGCTCTCAGATCTTCGACCACGCCCCCTTCTGTGAAGCGGCGGTGATGATGCTTTCTTTCCTTGCTGAAATCAAGGAAAAGCACGGCTTCTGCGCACCGGTGCTGAATTTGGGCGGCGGTATGGGCGTCCCCTATACGAAGGATGAGCCTGCAATCGACTATGGGGAGAATATCCGCAAGATCGGTCTGCTGGTTTCCGATACTTGCAAGGAGTTGGGAATTCCTGTGCCGGTGATCTTGATGGAGCCGGGCCGCAGTATCGTGGCAGATAGCGGTATGACCCTTTACACCGTGTCCTCCACAAAGGAAATTCCCGGTTTTAAGAATTATGTGTCCGTGGATGGCGGTATGACCGATAATCCCCGCTATACCCTCTACGAAGCGCCGTATACAGTCCTGTCTGCCAGCCGCGCTGCGGAAACAGCAGATTTTCCCTGCACACTGGCAGGACGCTGTTGCGAAAGCGGTGACCTGATTCAGGAAAATGTGACACTGCCTGCACCCCGTCGGGGAGATTTGGTGGCGGTGCTCACCACCGGCGCATACAATTATTCAATGTCCTCCAACTATAACCGCATTCCCCGCCCGCCCATTGTGATGATAGGCGAAAACGGACCCTACACAGCAGTCCGCCGGGAAACCCTGGATGACCTTTTAAGCTATGACCTGTAAAAAAGCAGCCCGTTGCATCCGCAACGGGTTTTTGCTTGTTATGACCCTGTCAAATTCCTGTTTATCGAACAGCTTCGTAGGGGACGCCGCCCTCGGCGTCCCATCAGGAAATCCGTCCTCG
>JAZNDD010000070.1:0-11224 GCA_045587865.1 Faecousia sp. | reverse complement strand
AAGTCGATCTTGGGGGTCTTGCCGTAGGGGATGATCTCCTCGGGGAGCAGACCCAGCTTCTCGCGGAAAAAGTCCACGGAAGGCAGAGTCTTTTCAGCCTCTTCAGCGATCTGCCAGTCAGCGAACTTGGTGGGATCCAGTTTTACCAGACCCTTCTCGTCCACGTACTTGCCATTTTCGTCATAAACGATTGCCATAGTATGTTTCCTCCTTGTTTTTGGGTGCTTTTCACCACAATAATTACTAAAATATATTATACAACCGTAACGTCAGCGGCGTCCCGAATCAGACGCATAACCTTACTGGTAAGTACACTTTTGATGACTGCCTGTTCAAATTCTGAATTGTAGTGGGGCTTTAGCTGCTCCACGGTCATATTGTTCTGGCGGCAGATGACGCTGATCGCCTGACCGATCTCTTCCTCGGTGGCCTCCAGCTGCTCCAGCTCCACGATCTTATCGATGGCTGCCTGGATCTTAACGGAATTTTCCGCCGATGCCCGCATTTCTTCCCGAATATCCTCCACGGTGTTACCCAGGAAGGAGCAGTACATATCCATTGTCAGACCCTGGCGGGAAAGCTGGGCTTCCAGATTTTTTAGTTGCTCGTCGATGGCTTTTTCCGTTTCCTCTGTAGATACGGTCATTTCCAGTGTGGCAGCAGCCTGCTGCAGCAGCCGGTCCTGCAGATCCATTTCGCCCCGCTCGTCGGTATATTCCTGCAAACTCTTACGAAGCTGCTCCTTCATTTCTTCGAAGGTGTAGCAGCCGCCCACTTCCTGGGCAAATACATCGTCTAATTCGTAGGGCGTCTTGACCCGGATCTCGTGGATGGTGCAGTGGAATTCTGCGTCTTTGCCTGCCAGTTCCGCAGAGTGATACTGCTGGGGGAAGGTGACCTTCACGGTGACCTGCTCGCCGGGAACTTTATCCAGAAGCTGCTCCTCAAAGCCGGGGATGAACATACCGCTACCCAGCACTAAAGTCTGGTTTTCGGCGGTGCCGCCGGCAAACTGCTCCCCATTACAAAAACCTGCATAGTCCAGGACAATCTCATCGCCGGAGGCAGTGGGACGGTCCTTTACCACCGCAATGCGGGGATTTCCTTGCTGCAGTTTCTCGATCTGGCGATCCAGTTCTTCGTCGGTGATAATATGTCTATCTGTCTGGGCCTTGAGACCCTTGTAAGTAAAACTCATTTGATGCTTTCTCCTTTTATGTGGAAATCCAATTTGTTCCACATAATATCATAGCACATTTGCCCCACAAACGCAATCGTCAGATCCGTTTTTCCTGGGCGCATTTTTACAAAACACCGCCCCGCCCGGTAAAAAACAGGGCAGGACGCAGTCAACAGGGAAAAAAACAGAATTTTTCCTATTTCCTAGTGGATTATACAAATAATTCTTGCAAAAACCAATATAGTTATGATATTTTATTTATAGTTTCTATCTATAGATTTTTGAGGTGACACAATGAACTACAATTATCTGCGATATTTTTCCGTGCTCGCCCAGGTGGAGCACTATACCTTGGCAGCCGCCCGGCTGGGCATTTCCCAGCCTTCTTTGAGCAGTGCCATCCATCATCTGGAGGATGAACTGGGGGGCGTGCATTTGTTTGAAAAGGTGGGCCGCAATATCCGCCTGACGGAGGAGGGGCGGTATTATCAGGAAAAAGTGGATGCGGCATTGCAGGAACTTAACACCGCATCTATGACTTTGCGGGACAGTAAATCCAGCGCCCCGGTGGTGGTGCGGATGGGTGTGGTTTCCGGCACATTGCAGGGGATCGTTGCTCAGCAGATCGCAGAATATGCCCGGCAGAATGAACGGATCCGTTTCCGCCTGACAGAAAGTTCTGCAGAGGATCTGATGGATCTGGTTCGTCAGGAAAAACTGGATATGGCTATTGTGGATACCACCAACCGGGACAGAAGTCTCCATTTCAGAAAACTTTGTCAGAGGGATTTTTGCGTGGCACTGCCGGCAGACCATCCTTTGGCAGAGAGCGACTTTTTGATACCCCAACAGATCGCCCATATCCCCCAGGTGGTGTTTAATTATGATATGGAAAACACCTTTGGACAGTGGGCAAGCGGTGTGGGCGGGGACGAGCGCATCGTCTGTACAGTCAATACAGCCCCGGCGGCACTGGAACTGGTGGCGGCTGGGGTCGGTATTTCTGTGATTTCCAAAGAATGTGTCCAGACCCGGGAGGATGTGCGTTGCGTTCCCCTGAGAAACTGGCACCAGGCGCTTTATATGTGTATTCTATACGATAAATGGCTGGAGCCACCTATCTGGGGCTTTGTGGAAGAGGTTGTGAAGGTAATACGCAAACAGGAAAATGAGAAGCAGCCGTCAGATCAATAACACCAGCGGTTGTCAAATTTTTGTTTATCGGTCTGTTGTATCGCCTCGCCACTTGCCTCCCCTCATAGGGGAGGTGCCCAGTGCGCACACTGGGCGGAGGGGTTGTCCAGAAGTACACTCCCCCAGTCACCTGCGGTGACAGCCCCCTCAGGGAGGGGGCCAAGGTATTGTGCGTTTCAGGAACCTGTTCGTCAAACAGGAATTTGACGGATAAACAGGAGGTGTCGTGTGACACCTCCTGTGTTGTTATATGCGGTAAAGCTTTTTTGCATTTTCTGTGGTGATCGCTTCCACTTCTTCTACGCTAATCCCCCGGATTTCTGCCAGTTTTTCTGCCATCCGGAACAGATATCCGGGATCGTTGCGTTTACCCCGGAAGGGCTCCGGTGCCATAAAGGGACAGTCTGTTTCCAGCACGATCCGATCCAGGGGAATGGTGGATGCAGTCTCCACCGCTTTGCGGGCATTTTTGAAGGTCAGCACGCCCGTAAAGCCAATGTACCAGCCCATATTCACCAGTTGTCGTGCCATTTCCGCAGAACCGGAATAGCAGTGAAACACACCGGAAACCCCGGGGTAGTCTTTGACGATCAGCAGACCGTCCTGATGGGCGTCCCGTTCGTGGACAATCACCGGCATATTAAGCTCCTTTGCCAGTTCCATTTGCATCCGGAAGGCCTTCTGCTGAATATCCCGGGGGATGTCCTCATAATAGTAATCCAGTCCGATTTCGCCGATGGCTTTCACCTTATCGTGTTTACATAACATTCTGTATTCGTCCAGAACTTCTTCGTTCACTTCGCAGGCGGAGTCCGGATGGGAGCCAACGGAAGCATAAATATGGGAATAAGTCCCCGCCATTTTCACGCAATCCCGGGAACTGTCCAGACAGCAGCCCACATTCATCACAAGCCCAACCCCTTTTTCCGGCAGGCCTCGAATCAGTTCTTCCCGGTCCGGATCAAAAGCCGGATCATTCAAATGAGCATGGGTATCAAATAACATAGTGCTTCTCCTGTATGCTAGATAAATTGAAAATTGAAAGTTGAAAATTGAAAATTATGGTGTTTATCTGATAACAGCAACTAGGCAACTGTCGATTTTTTGTACCTGGGGGTCGTTTAGCTGGAAATTGGTTTTATTTGGGTAGCCTTGCAGGCCCTCTCCGGTACATTTTGGCAAGCAGTTCCCGCCCGGCAGCGTGTCCTTCCCCGGGAAGGATGGTTGCATATTCTAATATCATAATGCACTCCGTTCGGTAATGCAAAATAAAGGTGTCCGCTTTGCGGACGGATTTAATATAAGTATACCGTTTCTAAACTCCTGTGTCAATGGAAGTTATATCAGCCAAAGTACAGGCATAGGCTTTTCCAGGAGGGATGTCTATGGCAAGTGAGCAGGTAATATTGCCCCACAAACTGACACTCAATGAGCGGAAAAATCTGACGATGACCGGCGTAACGGAAGTGGTCAGTTTTGATGACAGCGCAGTCATTCTCAAAACCGCGCTGGGGACACTGGTGGTCCAGGGAAAGGATCTGCAACTAAAGACTTTGTCGCTGGATGGGGGACAGGTAGCGGTGGACGGAGAGGTGTCCGCCCTGATTTATGAAGAGAAACGCTCTGGCGGCGGTGCACTGCGCCGCTTGTTTGGATGAACGCCCCGGCGTTGTCTGCCCGGCGGTTTTTGATTGCCTGTCTGCTGGGCTGTGTACTTGGGATGTATTACGGTTTCTTGCGACCCTTGCGCCGCCGGTGGACCGGCTTGGGAGATCTTTTGTTTTTGCCGGGAGTTGCCTGGGCGTGGATCTATTTGGGATTCGGCGTGTGCGACGGAGACCTGCGGTTTGGATATACCGGAGGATTGTTGTTGGGTGCGCTGGGGTGGAATTTTACGGTGGGAGCGCATCTCTTTCCTGTTTTTGAGGGATTTTGGAGGCTTTTGCACCGCATTGGAGCCGTTTTTTTTCGTCCGGTAGCCTATATTTTGAAAAAAATACGCAAAATTGTAAAATTTCTCTTTGCAACCGGAAAAAAATGGGGTACAATAAATAAGAATAACCGTCAGAAAAAAAGACGCAGATCCGGAGGTGCGCCCTATGGAAAAAAGAAACAAACCGCTGGGTCGGATCCGGCTGGTGTATCGGCGCGCATCCCCACTGCTCAAATGTGCGGTGCTGGTGACTATTGTATTGTGTACGGTAGCCCTGCTGATCCTGCGCAGTTCCATCCGTCAAGTGCGTAAGGACACGGATGATCTTCGGGCACAAGCCGCCGCATTGGAGCAGGAGAATAAGAACCTGGAAAAAAGCATTGCCGAACTGGGTACCGTTCAGAGCATTAAACGGATCGCCGGGGAGGAATTGGGTCTGGTAGATCCGGATGCGGTATTTTTTGAACCTGTGGAATAATTGGAGGAAAAATAGCAAACTATGGAGTTAACCGTTGGAGCCATTTTAGAGGGCAAGGTAAAATCGATCACAACTTTTGGGGCATTTATTGCACTGCCTGAGAATAAGTCCGGACTGGTACATATCTCAGAGGTGGCAAACGCCTATGTCAGCGACATTCGCCAGCACCTGACAGAAGGTCAGGAGGTGAAGGTGGTTGTGATCGGCATAGAAGGAAACAAAGTGAATTTGTCCATCAAGCGTCTGGAGCAGGAAGCCCCCCGGAGAGAAAATGCCCCCCAGCGGGAGCGCACGGTCCGTCGGGAACCCACCCCGCCTCCGGCACCCAAGACGGCAGACCAACTGTTTGAGGAAAAACTCAAGGCATTTATGTCTGAGTCCGACAGTAAGATATCCTCCTTGCGTGCAGACCACCGCACCAGAAGCAGAAGAAGATGAAATGTTGTAGGGGCGGCAATCTGCCGCCCGCTTTTTAAATGCAGAAAGCAGAGTGCAGAATGCAGAATGTTTTTTCCGGAGGAAAAGAGTTTGAAAACAGTACTGATAACGGGAGGATCTCGGGGAATCGGTGCGGCGGCGGTGGAGGCATTTGCCCGCCGGGGTGACCGGGTGTTCTTCCTGTATGAGAAGGAACACGCAAAGGCACAAGCCGTGGCGGAAAAAACCGGCGCAACCGCAATTTGCTGCGATGTGGCAGACGGCGCGGCAGTTTCTGCCGCCTATGAGAAAATCGGTGATGTGGATATTCTGGTGTGCAATGCGGGCATCGGCGGTGTGGGCTTAATGAGCCAGACTTCAGAAGATCAGTGGGACAGGCTTTTTGATGTGAATGTCAAAGGCGTTTACCATTGTATTAACGGCGCAATGCCCGGATTCTTGCGTAAGCACAGAGGCTGCATCATTACCGTCAGTTCTATGTGGGGTCAGGTGGGTGCTTCCTGTGAAGTTGCCTATTCTGCCACAAAGGGTGCGGTGATCGCTATGACAAAAGCTCTTGCCAAGGAACTGGGTCCCAGCGGCATCCGGGTCAACTGCGTTGCTCCCGGCGTGGTGCTGACGGATATGTGTAACGGGGTAGAACCTGCAATTTTAGAGGAGATGGCCCAGGAAACGCCCGTAGGACGCAATGGCGTGGGCGCAGACATTGCCCAGGCAATGGAGTATCTTGCGGATGCAGAATTTGTAACAGGACAGGTGTTGCCGGTGAACGGCGGCTATGTGATTTAAGGAGGAATACCAATGAAGATCGCTTTGGGATGCGACCACGGTGCCCTGGCACTGAAGAATGAACTGGTTACCCATTTGGAAAACAAAGGCTTTGAAGTGCAGGATTTTGGCACTTATACCCCGGATAGTTGTGACTATCCGGACTTTGCAGGCGCCGCCGCCAAGGCGGTGGCATCGGGAGAATGTGAAAGAGGAATTGTTCTTTGCACCACCGGCATCGGCGTGTCCATCGTGGCAAACAAAGTGAAGGGCATTCGCTGCGCGTTGCTTTCCGATCTGATGTCTGCCCGGTTGACAAGAGAGCATAACGACACCAATATGATGGCCCTTGGCGCCGGCGTGGTGGGCCAAATGCTGGCATTTGAGATCGTGGATACCTGGCTGGGAACGGAATTTTCCCACAGTGAGCGTCATCAGAACCGGATCAATAAGGTGATGGCACTGGAGAAATAAATATTATTGACGGCGGGAGTAAATCCCCACCCTACGATTGCACTTCGTAGAGCGGGGGCTTGCTCCCGCCGGTTTTTATATATTTAATAGGTTCTTCACCGTTTTCCGTTCCATTAACTGGGGCACTAAATTCATTGTCAGTGCCATTTCCGGTGCGACGGTATCGGTCAATATCATAGCCGCCAGTCTGCCGGCATTGGCGGCAGGATAACTGACGGTGGTCAGGGGAGGATTATAGGCGGCAGCAATGGGAATGTCGTTAAAGCCTACCACAGAAAGATCTTCCGGCACATGGATCCCCCGGATCGCCAGGGTGCGCATAACACCTACTGCCGCCATATCATTGATGCAGAAAACTGCGGTGGCGGAGCGGTCAGAGTTCATATAGGCAAAAGCAATTTGCCGTCCGATGCCCAGATCCTGGTCGGTGCTGGTGAGAATGGCTTCCACCGGGCATTCAAAAACCAGAGACGGATCAAATTCCAGACCGGCAGTCACCAGCGCATCCCGATAGCCCCGGAACATCTGTTTTCTGGTCCAGGTGTCCATAGAGGTAGTGCCGAATGCAATGCGCTTATGCCCCAGGCGGATCAGGTGCTCCACAACCAGTTTTGCACCGGTGTAGGTGTCGAAGATCAGACCGGGAGTCTGAAGATCCTCAAAAAACTGATCCAGCAGCACAAAACGCATACCCTTTTGGGAATATTCCCGGATCACATCACTGTTGGTATCCACCGAGGACAATATTACGCCCTTGACCTGCCGTTCAAACAGTTGACGCAAACAAGTGTGCTCTTTGTCGGCAGAGAGGTTTGTGTTGCAAAGGATAATGTTGCAGTCATTTTGGGACAGCACATCGGAAATACCGATCAGCGCCTGCTGATAGAAGGGGTTAGAGACACTGGGCAGCACCACGCCCACATCGGGGCTGACACAGTGGCGCAGGGATTTTGCCACGGCGTTTGGCACATAGCCCAGCCGCGCAGCCGCGTCCCGCACCCGCTGACGGGAAGCAGGGCTGACCGGATAATTACTGCCGCTGAGCACTCTGGAGGCGGTGGCAACGGAAGTACCTGCCAGTTTGGCAACATCATAAATTGTGGAGGGTTTTTCCATATTGTTTCTCCGATTGTCATTTTGTTTCTATTTTACATCAAAGTGGGAAAAAAGCAAGCAAAAAACCATTTTACCGGTTGCAAAAATCCGGTTCGGTTGTTATAATGTGAAAACATATCTGCAAAAAAACAAAGTTTCCTTTCCTCCAAGGATATGATATATTTATTTTGGAGAATGGTCGGTATTAACCGGCAAAGATGAAAAGGAGACGAGAATATGAATTTTAAGATCGTGCCCGTAGAGGAAAAGCACATTCCTGAGTGTGTTTGCGTTGGATTGAAGGCCGGAGAAATCCTTCATACAGGTTTTAAAAACCGTCTGGGTGCCCAGTTGGATGAAAATCTTCACAGCACCTGGCAGGAAGAAGAAGCAACAAATATGATTCGCGCCCTTAAAACCGGCAATGCATTTGTGGCGCTGGATGGGGAGAATGTGGTTGGTTACGCTTGCTATACCCCAGGCGATGTGGTTGGCGTAATTGGGGAAAATGCAGTGGCACCTGCCTATCAGGGAAAAGGTGTGGCAGAGCAACTTTACAGTGCTGTACTGGATGCTGTTCGGAAGGCAGGCTGCAAATATGCCAATGTAAAGACCAGTCTGGACGAAAGCAATGCGCCCACCTTGGATGCATTAAAGCAGGTGGGTTTTGAAAAGCACCAGCCCGGCATCCGGTATTATCAGATGCTGGATCTGGATGCACCCTGCTATGCAACCCAGAGTGAATTGGTGCAGGTCGTCCCTTACGGGGAAGAACATATTCCCGACTGTGTCCGTATCGCGCTGATTGCCTGGAGCGTTATCCATGAGTCTTATAAAACCTGCATCGGAGAGAAGACCCATGACGATTTGATGACCGGCTGGGAAGTGAGTCTGGAAAGAGATGTCCGCAAAATGCAGACCACTGGCGAAGGTTATGTTGCCATCGTAGACGGCAAGGTTGCCGGATTTGCGGCGTATCGCATCGATGGAGATATGGGTGTGCTCAGCCGCAATGCGGTGGATCCGCAATACCGGGGCAGAGGCATTGCCAAACTGCTCTACGGCCAGTGTATGAACAAGATTCGAGAGAAGGGTTGTACCTGGGCAACGGTCCATACAGGTCTGGACGACGGCCACGCCGGTGCGCGCCGCGCATACGGCAAGATGGGCTTTGAAAAGAACCTGCCTTACACCCGCTTTTATATGGAACTGTAATTCAAAAAACAATATAGGGGCGGCTAATAGCCACCTCTGCACAGAACTCATGGGAGAACAAAATGAAAGCAGTCAAAACCCCAAAACTGAATACCCGGCTGCTGGTAGTGTTTTTCCTGGCGGTGTTTGTGCTGGCAATCGCGGAACTTTTCGTGTTTTCCCACTTGCTTCGGTCTGTGGAGAAGGAAGAAAAGACCATCAACCGGGAACGGTTAAACAATGCCCAGACCAAACTGGATATGCAGTTCGAAGAGATCCGAAACGCATATACCAAGGTGGTTCTGGAAAAGAGTTTTACCTACTGGGGAGGCGAAACCCCCAGCGACTATCAGCAATATGAAATGCGGTTAAAAGCCGCAGATTTGTTTGACGATAACACCGGCATCAATGGCTGGGCGATCCTTCTGAAGGATACCGACTGGGTCATCAGTTCCGGCGGCGTTCTGTCTGACAGCGCCTTTGATGGCATCCGTAGAAGCGATACGTATAATATGCCCTATTGGCGCAGCGCATTTGAAAGCACGGTAGGCGCCCGGTATTATCCGGAAAGCGACTTCCAGTGTATCGGTGAGGGAACAAAAGTTGGCAAACAGCAACTGGTGCCGCTGACGATGAAGTCCTACTATAATAAAACCTGTATGCTGGTGATCCTGCTGGATATGCAGGCCATCTGCAGCCAAAGCGATACCTATTTGCAGGAGGGCGTTTATCTGTTCTGGGAAGACGAACTGATTTATACCTCCGAAGAAGCACCGGTGATCAGCGGTATTCCGGAAGAAGAGAACCTGACCGACGGGGAAGGGGCACGCTATGTGGTGTATAGCGGCAAGATGGAAAACGGAATGACCGTCGTAAAACTGCAGCCGGAACTGGAAGCCTCCAGTGTACTGCGCAGCAATTTTTTGGTGTGCGTGATCATTGCGGTGGCGGCACTGGCGATCACGGTTATATTTGTTCCCGCATCTGTCAAGCGGGTGCTTGACCCGGTAAACCGGGTGTACGGACTGATCCACCAACATTCTGAGGCAAAAGACCCCGGTTTCCGGTTTGATGCCTGTGAGGAATTGGAAGTGATCCTGAAAAACCGGGAACAGCAGGCGGCAGCCCTTGCCCAGCGAGATGCGGTGCTTTCCGAGTATTTCCTTCAGTCAAAACTGAAAAATGTGTATGTGGATATGCACGCAACAACGCCCTCCCAAGAGGGAGCGGCATACATCTTATATATTCAGGTGCAGTACCAGCCTTCCTGCCGTGAGGGGATCCAAATGCCCCGGGCGGAACTGGAAAGCTGCATTCAGACGATGCTGTCGGATACCCTGAACCATTTGTTTGAAACCACAATGGTGTTCCAGCTGGAACCCGGCCGGTTTGCCGCCCGGGTGACCCTGCCTCTGGGGGATATGCAGATCGACAATCGAATGGACCGCTTTATGAAGCGGCTGGATATTGAGCAGGAATTTGCTTATTTTACAGTCATCCGCAGTGAGAGCATCCGCCAAAATGACGAACTTTCTGCCGTGTATACCCAGGTGCAGGAGGCTGCCCGACTGGCACTGGTGTGCGACCGGTCCCAGTTACTGACCCTCCCTCTGCTGGAGAAGAAGGAAAAGGAATTTGTTTTCACCGGTCAGCAGGAAAAGAATTTGATCGCGCTGGTCTCCCAGCAGAAAATTCCGGAAGCAGTGGAACTGGCAGAACAGATCCTGGACGAAAATCTGAAGCGGGGTATTTCCCAGATGCAGACGGAGATCCTTTGCGTAGCGCTGGTCAATACGGTGGCCCACGCGGCAACAAAACTGGAAGAAACGGCAGACAAGATTGCCGCTGCCAGTGGTGTTTACAATGTGATCACTTCCCGGTGCGCTGCGGCAGGAGAATACCGGCAGACGGTTACAGATTTTATCCGCTCCATGGGTGGCGCAGAGCAGGTCACTGCAGAAAACGATGTCTTGCTTAATAATGTGCGCCGTTATCTGCAGGAAAATTATCGCAAGGAATTTTCCGGAGAGGATCTGGCAGAGGCACTGCATGTGTCCAGAAGTTACCTGAGCAGTTATTATAAGAGCAAGACCGGAATCAACTTAAATGAGAGCATTCAGATTTTTCGGATGCAAAAGGCAGTGGAACTTCTGCAAGACCCGAATATCCGGGTAGGCGACGTGGGCGCATTGGTGGGTATTCCCAGCAGTAATACATTTTTGCGCTGGTTTAAGAAATACACAGGAATGACTCCCAATGAATACCGGAGCAAATTGTTGAGTCAATAATATCAAAAGCAGACGCGCGGTAATCGGCGCGTCTGCTTTTTGCTGTCAAATTTCTGTTTATCGAATAGATTCGTAGGGGACGCCGCCCTCGGCGTCCCATCAGGAAATCCGACCTCGATGGGCGGATTTCCTGCAGTTTGCCAATATTTCTGTATTTTTGGGGCATCGAACCCCTAAAATAC
>JAZNDD010000069.1:0-30114 GCA_045587865.1 Faecousia sp. | reverse complement strand
AGGGCGCGTGCAATTGCACGCACCCTTATTTGTTATGCAATTGTCAAAAAACAGATTCGTAGGGGACGCCGCCCTCGGCGCCCCATCAGGAAATCCGTCCTCGATGGGCGGATTTCCTGCAGCTTGCCAATATTTCTGTATTTTTGGGGCATCGAACCCCAAAAATACAGATGGGACGCCGAGGGCGGCGTCCCCTACGAACAAACTGTCAAACAGAAATTTGATTGTTGGTAAAAATCATTTTGCATTTTGCACTTTGCATTATGCATTAGAAAAGAGCCGCAGGTGAAAACCTGCGGGTCTTTGAGCATTTAGTCAAAGAGGGAATATTAATAGAACTTTCTCTTATTCTTACGGGCAGCTTCAGACTTCTGCTTACGCTTCAGGCTGGGGCTGACATAATGCTCGCGCTTCTTAACCTCGGCAATAACGCCCTCCTTAGCACAGCTCCGCTTGAAACGGCGCAGAGCGCTCTCCAGAGATTCATTTTCTTTTACGCGAATTTCAGACATTGTTTTCCCTCCCTCCGATGGCATCCGGCTTGATCCTGGATGCTTTCAGGGCCTTCATTTAGGCTAGGCTATTATATTCTTTTTTTTTCAAAATGTCAAGAACTTTTGACATTTTTTACGAATTAACTTTTGTTTGCTTGCTATTTATAATATCTCTGACAAGCAAAATCACAGAAAAAGGCATTACCATACACCCAAGTGCTATAGATCCTGCAAAAATCCCATCGATATCTGCAATGTAAATTCCCCAGATAATCATTCCCAATGCATATACAAGCAGTGGCACCCACAACGGAATTCTTCTGTATTCTTCCTCTTTTGTTTTGCGCCCAGGTAATCTTATCGTCAAAAATCCTGATGCAAACAAAGGCATACCAAAGAAGAACGCGAAGAATAAGCCATCTGTCAAACCATCAATTCCCGTACCGGGATCTTCTGAGTCTATCAAAAACTTAACGCTCATTCCCATACTATTGCGCCATTTTTCGTTGCTGGAAGTCAGATAACGGGTTGTGTACTCACTACCGTTGTATGTATAAGAAATACATACTCTATAATTGGTAGAAAGGTCAACCTCATATTCCTCTATACTTGTAACAACCGCATCAACAGTAACAGCCCTTGCGCTTCTTATTCGATAATTTTGGCAAAGTATAAGTGACAATACAATCAAAAACAATCCGGCACTAAAACAGAAAACAGAACTTCCCCATTCCAGCACTCGTTTTCTGCGCTGTGTTGTCTGTCTTTTTAACCGCAATCTTGCCATAAGCATCAGCCCTTATTTTACAATAAGATTGACCAATTTGTTCTTAACGACGATGGTTTTAACGATGTTGCCGCCGTTCTTTTCCAGGAAACGGGCGATCTTCTCGTCAGACAGAACATTTGCAATCACCGCATCGTTATCCAGGTCTGCATCCATTACCACAGTGCCCCGCATTTTGCCGTTGACCTGCACTGCCATAGTGACCTCTGCATCCTTGCACTTATCCTCGCTGTAGACAGGCCAGCTTTCATAGGCGATGGTATGATCGTGACCCATTACCTGCCAGATCTCCTCACCTACGTGGGGCGTGATGCAGGAGAGCATCTTAATAAAGCCTTCTGCATACGCTCTGGGGCAAGTGCCGTTCTTATAGACCTCGTTCACAAAGACCATCATCTGAGCGATGGCTGTATTGAAGCCGAGAACCTCAAAGTCAGAGGTGACCTTTTTAACAGTCTGGTGATACACCTTTGTCAGCTTGCCGTCATCCGTATCGGTAAGATTAGCAGGCTCGGTAAAGAAATTCCACACACGGTTGATAAACTTCTTTGCACCGGCAACAGCCGTGGTGCTCCAGGGCTTGGAGACTTCCAGCGGTCCCATAAACATTTCGTACAGGCGCAGAGTATCTGCACCATACTCCCGGACCACATCACTGGGATTAACTACGAATTCCGGGAAGCGCTTGCCCATCTTAATGCCGTTCTCACCCAGGATCATACCCTGGTGGACCAGCTTCTTGAAGGGCTCTTTTACCGGGGACAGGCCGTTATCATACAGGAAACGGTTCCAAATTCTTGAGTAGATCAAATGACCCACTGCGTGCTCGGGGCCGCCCACATACAGGTCAACAGGCATCCAGTGCTTCAGCAGTTCCGGATCGCAGAATGCCTTATCGTTATTGGGATCAATATAGCGCATATAGTACCAGGAAGAACCGGCAGAACCGGGCATCGTGGAGGTTTCCCGGATTCCCTTTACACCGTTTCGATCGTATTTCTTCCACTCGGTTGCATTCTCCAAAGGTGCCTGACCGTTACGACCCTTATAATCTTCCAGTTCCGGCAGAACCAGAGGCAGTTCTTCATCCGGCAGAAACACGGTCTTACCGTCTTCGGTATACACACAGGGAACAGGCTCGCCCCAATACCGCTGACGGGCAAAGATCCACTCACGGAAGTGGTAGTTTACCTTTCTTCTGGCAACGCCTGCTTTTTCCAATTTTTCTGTAATGGCTTCCTTTGCCTCTTCTACAGTCAGGCCGGTAAATTCCTCAGAATTCATAAGGTGGCAACCTTTACCCAGATAATCCTGCTTTTCAAAGGCGCTTTCACTTACATCCCGACCTTCAATAACCTGAATCATAGGAATGTTATGGGCAACGGCATATTCAAAGTCTCGCTGATCGTGGCTGGGAACCGCCATAACAGCACCTGTGCCGTAGTTGCCCAGCACGAAGTCACCGATGAACACTGGGCGTTCTTTGCCGTTGACCGGGTTAATGGCGTACACGCCCTGAAGCCGGCAACCGGTCTTTGTCTTGGTGGCATCCGTACGGTCAATATCGCTTTTCTTTGCAGCCTCTGCAATATAGGCTTCCACTTCCTGACGGTTTTCCACCCGGTCCAGCAAACTTTCCGTGATCTTGCCGTCGGGAGCAAGCACCATAAAGGTAATGCCATAGATGGTTTCGATACAGGTGGTATAAATGGAGAATTCGCCACCGCCAACCAGCTTGAAATCCACTTCCACGCCGGTGGATTTGCCGATCCAGTTACGCTGGATCTCCTTGGTGGATTCCGGCCAGTCAATCTCGTCCAAACCCTCCAACAGTTTTTCTGCAAAGGCAGGCTGGTCAATGACCCACTGCATCATATTCTTTTTAACCACCGGATAGCCGCCTCTTTCAGACTTGCCGTCGATCACTTCATCGTTGGCAAGAACGGTACCCAATGCCTCGCACCAGTTGACAGGCATTTCGATTCGCTTAGCATAGCCGGCTTCCCACAGTTTCTTAAAGATCCACTGGGTCCACTGATAAAAAGAAGGATCAGAAGTTGCAATTACCTTAGACCAGTCATAGTCAAAACCCAGTTCCTTCAACTGACCGGAAAAGGTTTCGATATTCTTCTGGGTAAAGCCGTTGGGATGGTTGCCGGTGTCCACAGCATACTGCTCCGCAGGCAGGCCGAAAGAGTCGTAGCCCATGGGGTGCAGAACATTATAACCCTGCATCCGCTTCATACGGGACATAATGTCCGTAGCGGTATAGCCCTCCGGGTGACCTGCGTGCAGACCCACACCGGAAGGATACGGGAACATATCCAGCACATAGTATTTCGGCTTGGAGAAATCCCACACATCGGTATGGAATGTATTGTTCTCCTCCCAATATTTATGCCACTTTTTTTCAATGGCACTATGATCGTAATTCATTGATTTTTACCTCTCTTTACTCAGGGATCACAATCTGGCTGATGTCAATCTGCTCCGCATCTGCCCACAGCCGCTCCAAAGAATAAAAGTCTCTGGCTTCCTCCGTAAATACGTGAACAACGATGGAACCAAAATCCAACAGTTCCCAGGTGTTTCCCCGATGGCCTTCTCTGCCCAGCATCGGTTCACCCAATTGCTCCAGGGTATATTCCGCGTGGTCGCACAGGGTTCTTACGTGGGTGTTGGAAGTGCCGGTGCAGATCAGAAAATAGTCTGCAAGACTACTGATATCGTTGATCCTCAGAAGTTTGATATCCTGTCCTTTTTTGGCATCCAGGGCTTTTGTAACTTCCCAAGCAACTTCTTTTGCAGTTAACATAATTTTTTCCTTCTTTCTGGGACTTATTTTTTCTTATTCAAAAATACCAGTGCTTCTGCAGATTCTGCAGAGATCTCTCTGCCCTCTTTCTGCAAGATCTCCAATGTCATTTCAAGACCTAACTTCAATGCACCGTCCAAATCGTTAAACGCCAGATGGCGCATCGTGTCCACGCCCTCAAAATTACGGTTCGGCTCCATATAGTCTGCCACATAAATGATTTTTTCAAGGGTTGTCATATTTGCTTTTCCGGTGGTGTGGGAAGCAATTGCATCTACCACCGCCTGGTTTTCCCCAAAAATTCGCTGGGCAACCAGTGAACCTGTCAGGGCGTGTAAGGTTTTGGGGTTGCGGCTGGAAAATTCGCTAAGTTCCACCCCATAAGCCTGACACAGGGCAATCTGCAAGGAACTTCCCAAAGCCTTTGTAACATCGTGCAGCAGACCCGCCCGGAGCGCATCCTGTTCATTGGCACCCCAACGATTTGCAAGCGCAACAGCCGTGTCCCGGCAACCCAGCACATGGGCTACCCGGCTCGGTTTGAGCAAACGGACAACCGCCTGCTCCAATGCTTCATTGGATAGGTTTCGGTAGTCACACTGATCCTCTCCAGGTATACAGCCAAAAACCTGCATACGGTGAAGATCTTCAACCGCAAGGTTTGTACATAGTGGCTCCATAGGCGCTCCCCTTTCCTGACATCCAAGGATTCCTTATTTATTATTTTCTCTTAGTTGTCGTTCCCGATCCCGTTCAATGGCCTTATCAATTGCTTGCTGACGGAAATATTCGTTTCTTTGCTCCCGAACCTTTCTTGCCGCTTCCCGGCGTGCCTGTGCGCCCTTGCGGACAGGGTTCTTCTTGCCGGACGGTGTTTCTTTCCGCTTGGCTCTTCCGGTCTGATTGCGCTGCAACTGTAATTTCTCGCTGAAACGGTAGATTACAAATTTTGTGCCGATTACAGCTACTCCCTCTGCTCCGGTGGCCTGACAAATTTCATCGCAGACTTCCCTGGGGGTCATCATTGCCCCCTCCAGCACCTTACCTTTTACCAGTTCTCTGGCATCTAACTGATTTTCTGCTTCTGCGATCACAGCATCGGTTACGCCGCCTTTGCCTACCATCAAAGTGGTATCCAAAGCATTTGCCTGCGCCCGCAACTGGGCGCGATCCTTACTTGTCAGCATAACCTGCCTCCTTCATCTTTTCGTAGAACCGTTTCAGGGCATTTGCCCGGTGCGAAACCTGATTTTTTTCCTCACTGCTCAATTCCGCCGTTGTCTTTCCCAAAGGCGGATAATAGAAAATAGGATCATAACCAAAGCCATTTTCCCCTCTGGGCTCCCGGGTCAGCTCACCGTGGATTTCTCCCCGAGCCTGGATGGTCTGTCCCTCCGGGGTAACCATCGTAATGACACATACAAACTGTGCCTGCCGTTTGCCATCCGGAACATTTTCTGTATTCTTCAGCAGAAGCTCCAGCCTGCCCCAGTCATCCAGGGAATCATCAAACCCATAGCGGGCAGAATAGATTCCCGGCTCACCGTTGAGCGCATCCACCGCAATACCGGAGTCGTCTGCCAGTGCAGGCAGACCGGTGGCTTTCATCACAGCCTCTGCCTTCAAAAAGGAATTTTCCTCAAAGGTTGTTCCGGTCTCCTCCACATCGATATCCACACCCACTTCGCTTTGGAGGATCAACTCAATACCGAATTTCTCGGTGATCTTACTGATCTCCACCAGCTTGTGCTTATTTTTACTTGCAAGTACTACTTTCATTACAGAAAAGCCTCCACAAATTCACGGGCTACAAAGGGCATCAGATCGTCAGCCTTTTCGCCGACACCCACAAATTTCACAGGGATCTGCAGGCTGTCTGCCACGGCGATCACAATACCGCCTTTGGCTGTTCCGTCCAGTTTTGTCAGTGCGATGGCTGTTACACCTGCGATCTTACTAAATTCCTTTGCCTGGATCAGTCCGTTCTGACCGGTTGTGCCGTCCAGAACCAGCAGCACTTCCTTCGCTGCATTTGGCAGTTCTCTGTCCACAATGCGGTTAATTTTGCCCAACTCGTTCATCAGGTTCTGCTTATTGTGCAAACGACCGGCAGTATCGATCAGAATCACATCCACACCCTTTGCTTTTGCAGACCCAATTCCGTCAAACACAACAGATGCCGGATCTGCCCCTTCATTCTGGCGCACGATGGATGCGCCGGAACGCTGTGCCCAGATCTCCAACTGATCTGCAGCGGCAGCGCGGAATGTATCTCCTGCTACCAGAAGCACCTTCTTACCTTCGTTGACCAACCCGGTCGCGATTTTTCCAATGGTAGTCGTCTTGCCAACACCGTTGACACCCACCACAAGGACCACTGCAGGACTGGTGCTTAAATTCAGCGCCGTATCTCCCACATTCAGCATTTCCACCAAAATATCCTTTAAGGCAACTTTTGCCTCCTCAGTGGTTTTCAGGCGCTGCTCTTTCACTTTTTTTCGAAGCATATCTGTTGCTTTCACGGCAGTATCCATACCCAGATCTGCCAAAATCAGACACTCTTCCAGTTCATCATAAAAATCGTCATCGATCTCAGAAAATCCGGAAAACACACTGCCCAGTGTATTTGCCAGTGTACTCCGGGTCTTGGCTAGACCTGCCTTAATTTTATCAAAAAAACCCATATTTTACTCCATAATTCCCAGTTGTTCTTCCATCTGGCTCAAATCCAGGCGCAAGAGTTTGCTGATACCCTGTTCCTGCATCGTAACACCGTAAAGCACATCGGATGCTTCCATCGTGCCACGGCGGTGGGTGATAACAATAAACTGGGTCTTTTTACTTAAGTTGTGCAGATAGGATGCAAAGCGCTCCACATTTCGGTCATCCAGCGCTGCATCGATCTCGTCGAGCATACAGAAAGGTGTGGGACGCACTTTCAGTATTGCAAAATACAGTGCAATCGCCACAAAAGCCTTTTCACCACCGGACAGAAGTGTAATGGTCTTCACCTGCTTTCCGGGAGGTTGCACCCGAATCTCGATGCCGCAGGTCAAGGGTTGCTCCGGATCTTCCAGCAGCAACTGACCCTTACCGCCACCGAACATTTCTTCAAAGGTTTGTCCAAAATATTCGTTGATCTTTGCAAACTCTGTTACGAAGATCGCAGTCATTTCCTGGGTAATATCCCGGATAATGCCCTCCAGTTCCTTCTTGGACACCAGCACATCGTCCCGCTGTCCGGTCAGGTAAGTATAGCGTTCGTTGACGCGGGCATATTCTTCGATTGCACCCAAATTCGGTGTGCCCAAAGCGCCAATCTTTCGCTTGAGTTCTGCGATCCGACGGTTACCTGCCGCCACAGACTCAATCTGGCCCCGCTTTTCCACGGCAGTACTGGGTGTCAGGGCATAGGTATCCCATAATTTATCAATGGTATTGCGTTCTTCGATTGCTGTGGTTTCTTTCTTGTTTTCCAGCAAGGCGCAAGCCCGCTCCATATTCAAAATGTCCTTATTCTTTTCCTGTGCCTGTCGCTCTGCCTGAGTCTTGGCTGCCTCTGTTTCCACGCGGCGGGCAAGGGCTTCATCCCGGGTCTTACGCATTGCATCGGTATCGGATGCATTCTCCTTCTGGCGCAGCAAAAGATCTTCGATCTGCTTTTCCAAAGTTACAGTATCCTGACGGATGGACTGGATCAGTGCCAGTTTCTTTTCCCGGTCACCTTCCATTGCAGTGCGTAACTGCTGCAGATCGAAAATATGATTCCGGGCAGTGGCAGCCTCTGCTTCCAGGGCAGCCTCGTCCGTTTTCAGTTCGGTCATTTGCCGGGTGATATGGGCAGTTGCCTCCTCTGCCTCGGTCTGACTGCCTTCCAGGGCTTCCAGTGTACCCCTTACCCGGGCAAGTTCTGCAGTATATACTTCGATCTTTGCCTGCTGGGCAGCATAGCGCTCCCGATCCGTTTTTTCCCGGTTGCGAAGGGCATCCAGTTCCCGGTGTGCCGCATCCACGGCATCACAAATTGCCTGGTGCAATATTTCGTATTGCTTTTCCTGACCACTGAGCAAAAGCACCTGATCCTGCGCCTGACGCAGTTGATCCGCCGCAGCCTTCATCTGGAATTCTACCTGATCCACAGATCGCTGGGCTTCCTGAAGCTCTGTCTCCACCTGCTTTAATGTTTCGGAAAGCTCCTTTTCCTGTGCCGTCAGCTTTTCCAGCTCGTTGGCACGGCTCAGGATGCCTGCTTCCTTATTTACACTGCCGCCGGTCATAGAACCGCCGGGATTAACCACCTGACCGTCCAAAGTGACGATCTTAAAGCGGTTAGAATATTTTCTCGCCATCGCAATGGCATTATCGATATTCTCCACAATTACAGTCCGACCCAGCAGATTTTCCACAATGCCCCGGTAGGACTTTTCACAATGGATCAGTTCGGATGCAACACCCACAAAGCCACGGCAGTCATCCAAACCATTCTCTTTCAGGGCTTTTCCGGTAATCACAGAAATTGGCAGGAAAGTAGCACGGCCGCCACCGGTGCGCTTGAGGAATGCAATGCCCGCCTTGCCGTCTGCCTCAGTATCCACAACGATTTGCTGCATTGCACCACCCAAAGCGATCTCAATGGCGACGGTATATTCATCCTCTGTGCGGATCAAACGGGAAACCGGTCCGTGCACATTGCGCAGTGCACCCCGCTGGGCTTCCTGCATCACCATACGCACAGACTTCTGGTAACTTTCAAAATCCCGTTCCATTGCCCGGAACACCCGTACCTTTGCCTGAACACCATCCAGTTTGCTTGTCAGTTCCCGCAGTTGCTGGCTTAATTCATCCCGCTTTTTGGCGCGGTTTGTCTGGCGCAGGGTATAGCCGGAAATGGTATTGCCGGCGGCGGTTACTTCTTCCTGTGCCTGTTTTAATTCCTTACGGCAGTTATCCAGATCTGCTTGGGCTGCCCGGCAGCGCTCATCACCGGAGCGAAGGTCAGATTCCAACTGGTCTGCCCGCTCACCGTTTTCCTGCAGACTGGTTTCCAGACCCCGGATATCCGCTTCCCGACCGGCAATATCTGCAGTCAGTTCACTTTCTTTTGTCCGCAGTTCCAGGAACTGACGGGTCATACCCTGGGCAGAACTGGTCATTTCAGATAGTTGCTGCTGCAGTACTGCGAGGGATTTGCGCTTTTCTTCCACTTCCGTCCGGATCTGTGTGATCCGGCTGTCTGCCTGCTCCATCTGGGCAGTAATACCGCCACTGCGGTCATCTGCACCCTGGAGTTCATTTTCAATTCTTTCGATGTTGCCGTTGTTGTTTTCCACATTGCCCCGCAAAACGGCGATCTGTCCTTCCAGTTGCTGATAGATCCCCTCCAGCATACTGACCTTTACGCGGACATTTTCCAGCACCTCATCCTGACTGCGCAGGTCTGCGCTTAAGGTTTCAGAATGCTCATAAAGGTTATCCAGATCCTCGTGTGCCTGCTGCAAAACAAAAGACGCAGATGCAAAATCTTCTTCTGCTTTCTTGGCATCGGCAGAGAGTTTGTCCAGCCGATCCAGCCAGACTGCCACTTCCACGCCCTGCAGTTCTTCCTTCAGTTCCAAATACTTCTTTGCCTTTTCTGACTGGACTTTCAGGGGCTCTAACTGCAATTCCAGTTCGGAAACCTTGTCTCCAATACGCATCAGATTGTCTTCTGTGTGCTGGAGTTTCCGTTCTGTTTCCTCCTTGCGGTGACGGTATTTGGAAATACCTGCCGCCTCCTCGAAGATCTCACGGCGGTCAGCACTTTTCAGAGACAGAATCTCGTCAATTCTGCCCTGACCGATATTGGAGTAACCTTCTCTGCCCAGACCGGTATCCATAAACATTTCGTGGATATCTCTCAGACGGGCAGATTGGCGGTTAATATAGTACTCACTGTCGCCACTGCGATAATAACGGCGGGTAACCATTACTTCATCCGCATCGTAACTGAGCGCCCGGTCAGAATTGTCCAGTGTAAGGGTTGCTTCCGCAAAACCCACGGCTGCCCGCTTTTGGGTGCCGCCGAAGATCACATCTTCCATTTTTGCGCCGCGAAGGGTCTTGGTGCTCTGTTCGCCCATAACCCACAAAATGGCGTCGGAAATATTTGATTTTCCGGAACCGTTGGGTCCAACAATGGCGGTAATATCATCGCCAAAGCGGATCAGTGTTTTGTCAGGGAAGGACTTAAAGCCCTGAACTTCCAATGATTTTAGATACACAGTCGTGACCTCTTTGTGTTTATAGTTAAAATTATTCAATTTATTATACCGAAACGATGCAGAAAATGCAAGGCTTTCTAAATAAATATTCTGACAGTTCACCTGTCAGATAGAAATTCTGTAAAACAATGATTTAGGGCGTGCTGCAAAAGCAACACGCCCTTTGGGATCATATGAGATAATTATGCTGCATAGCAGAATGCGAACATCCAGGCAATTTCCAGATTTTCGCCGCCAGTGAACAGTATCTGGCTGTTGGCATTTTCCGCATCCCACCAGCCTAAGTGCTGGCCGCCCATCTGGATCATATAAATAAGATCCTCGGTAACAGGGTACACACCATAGGTTTTGTCTGCACAAGCACCGTAAGTAAGCATACAGTCTGTGTAATCCTCACGGATCTCGTTGCCTTCTCCATCCGTATAAACACAGCGCAATGCTGTGCCGGTGTTACCAACGCCGCCTACCATATCATACAAAGTGATGTAAGGAGCGCCTTCGTCCTTTGCCGTATAGGTAAGTTGCACATACATTACGGGACCGCTGGTACTGCCCAAATGGTAATATCCGTCCGCGGGATTGTATACCAGATTGTATGTACCGGTTGGCTTAGTAATGTCCAAATAGGTAAAGTTCAATCCGGCAGGCAAGGACTGGGCTACAGGGGGCGTCTTTGCTGTGTAGGGTGTATAAGGAACGTCTTCCTTTGCATCACCCTCACGGATCACACTGAGAATACAGCCTTCCTTACCCTGAATGCCTATCACATGGGATTGACCCAAAGCATTGGTGTTAACAGAAACTGTAAAGGATGTACCGTCAAAATCCTTCAGCTGGCTTGTAGCATCCATAGGATAGTTGGGACTGCCCCAATAACTGAGCACTGCACCGGGATCCGATACCGCGATCCGGTACACACCCTGCTGGGTGGGGGTAAAACTAAAGTAAGTGTTTACATCCTCCTGCAAGGGAACATACACACCGCCAACAGAAACAGGCGTGATCTGTGACAGTTGGAAATGTTCCTCGGGAACAGCCTTGGAAGCAGTTGCCACCTTCACCGTCACCTCCGGCGCTTCCGGTGTTACCACAGCAGAAGACTGCTGGTAGTAATACTGCTTTTCGCCCAAAGATGCAATTTGGATCTGGTATACAGCAGTTTCCAGTTCCATAGAAGTTACGCCACCACTATTACCCACAATATTATAGGCAACCGGCTCGCCCTCTTTCATAAACAAGATCAGGTAATCACCGACCACATTGCCTAAGTAATCGGTAACCATCACATTATAGCGGGTCATTCCCTCCCCCACAGGTTCTTCTGTGCGGTTGGCTTCAATGGTAACCGATGTGGTTGTAGAGGATACCACTGCCTTTGCCTTATCATATTCATAGGTTTTGTCCAGCAGTTCGATGGTATAGGCGCCATTCGGCAATGCAGTCTTGACCACACCGCTGCTATCGGTAGTATGTGTTCCGCCGACTGCCTCTCCGGCATTTATAAATTGCAGTTGGATGCCGGGGATGGGATTTCCTTCCGGATCCACCAGTGTAACCGTGTATGTAGCACCGGTACGGGGGGTGACAGACGGCCTTATTGTTATGGAAATCTCTTCATCCAGGGGCTTTGTTGCCATCACCTGAATCAAAATCTGTTTATTGCTGACAAACTCCAAAACCAACTTGCTGTCATCATTGCTTTCAGACAGTTTCGCTGTCTGTTCCCCATTGCTGGCGATCACATCAAAATCGGTGCCGGTTGCTTTGGTAATAGCAAGTGTAAGTGTTCCGTCGGTAACATTTGTATTGGGCTTATAGTAGAAATAATAACTCTCCACGGTTTGTGAAATCACAGCCGTTGATCCACGGCTCTTGATTTGTACCGGATTATACCGCGTGCCCTCAGGGAACGCAAATTCCACTGTGAAATTCTGTGCCTTGGTATCTGTGTTGACCACTGCCAAAGAAACAGGTGCCTGGCCTTCCTCCAGTGCCACAGTAACCATACTGACCGTTCCCTCGTCCGCTTCTCCGATCGGCACATCCTTGGGCTCATACTTTACGCCGTTTACCAGGATATAACCGTTGGTCATTTTCACATCCAGTGTGGTACCGCCAACGCCATAAACACTGTAATATCTGGCTGCACCGGCTGCCAGTCCGTCCACCTTGATTTTCGCCTGATCGCGAATTTGGATGGGATTGGTCTCGTGACCAGGTGCATAGTCCAGGAGCGCTGTTACTTCCGGTACCTGGGCAGTGACCTGATAATCACTCTCAGAAAGGATGTATTCGCCGGGAATGCCCAGCACCAGAACATCGTAGGTGCCTTCCGGCAGAGTAAATACCGCACTTCCCTGTGCATCGGAATAGGCGACCTTGCCGTTTACCACAAAGATCACATTTTCCACCGGATCACCGTTAGGTGCAAGCACTTTGACTGTATAGTCCTGATACTTAATCTTGTTCAGCGTCACATCCACACTGGATGCTTCCTGTGTCAGGGTATAGCCCGTAGTTTCCAGAGTATAGCCTTCCGGAATGCGGATCTTGGTCTCCAGCGTGCCGGGATAATGATTCAGGATCGCCTTGCCGGTCTCATCGGTAAGCACATACTGATTCACGTTTTCTGTAACTGCTTCCTGGGTCTCAGTAGCTTCCTGGGCAGTAACCGTTCCTGCAAAATGGACAGATGCACCGACAACCGGGTCACCGTTTTGATCCTTCAGGGTAACAATGTAGTCAATCTTTTCATTAAAGGGACGAACATCTTCTACCACAACGCCGTTATCAAAACTTGCCAGCATCTTAAAGGATCCTGCCGGATAGGAGTTTGTCTCATCCGGAAGGGTGCCAATACTAAACTGGACCTGCTGACCCTTTTTCACCTGCACAGAAACAAAGCGTTTGCCTTCTTCAGAGGTTTCTCCATCTTCTTCAAGATTGCGCATTGCGTAGGTACTCAGATTGTATAAGTAATAAGAATACTTAACTCCAGGTGTGGAACTAAGGCACTCCATCATTAAAAGACCGTCTTCTGTGGCTGTATAAAGATAGTATATACCGGTTTCATTGCCTGCAGAAACATTTGCTGTAAACTCTCCAAGGCTCAGCGGATAGGGATTATTGAAAGAACCTGCCTTGGGAACCAGATAGACCTTAAAGGTCTGCTCTTTATCGGATTTATTTCCAATGCCCACATAAGCCGGGGTATTCATATCCGGACATTTCAGCAAAATGCTGATGACACCGCCGCTGGGTTCGTATGTCTTGTTGTTGTAAACCACATAAGCATCCTTGCTGTAGATGGTCAGGTACATATCGGTAACCTTGTAAAGTTCCATATGATACACTTTACCAGGACCGACCTTTACTTCAAAGCTGGTAACGCCACCCATTTCCGCAGGATTTTCTTCTGTTCCTTCTTCCTTCTGGGTCTCGATTTCGGTAATGTCCTTGATCAGTTTCTGCTCATATTCCTCTGCGCAGAAATATTCAAACACATCCTTGAAGGTCTGGGCATTATCGATGCTGCCCGTATGCATCAGGGTAATGTTGCCATAGCGGTCGATCACCACCGTGGTGGGGAAAGCGGTTAACTTCATAACCCTCGTCCAATTTTCGTCCACAGCACCCATTGGGAAGGTGTAGCCATTTTCCTGCTGGAAGGCAGCAATATCTTCCTGCTTATCAATGGGGTTCATAGCCAGCACCGCAATGCGGTCACTGTATTCGGCATAAGCCTCCTGCAGATAAGGCATCTCCATCAGGCAGGGCTTGCAGTTGAGATACCAGAAATTCAGAACAACTGCCTGCTTTTCTTCCAGAAGTTCAAAAAGGGTATAGACCTGTCCGTCCGCTGCAGTCACAGAAAAATCCATCACCAGATCGCCTAACTGATAAGTCAGGGTCTGCAGATCCTCTTGTGTCATCTGTCCCACAGACAGCACGATTTGGGTTTCCAAACCGGTCAGAGGATAATAATCCTCCACACCGTAGCCGGTGGGAACATTCTCCAAGACAGCCACATAACTGTCCCGTTCCACATCGGTAAAGGTTACTTTGCCTTCGGCATCGGTCTTGCTAAACCAGGTAAGCTCTGTTCTGTCGCTGTCTGTATAGACATAGACACCAATATCCTCGAGGGGTGTCCCATTATCGGTTTTAACGCAGATGCTATGTTCTGCAGGCTTACCGGTGGACTGGGGCTCTGTGGGCTCGGGTTCCTTCTGATTGAACACAAAAAGGACCAGGGCCAAACTCAGGCAAACCACGAATGCAATCAGGCCACCAATCACCCAAAAATTCTTTTTATTTTTCAAACATTTCACGCTCCTTACGATTCATAGGGTAAGGGGTATATTATTCTTCAATATAGCAACAAGCAAACAGCCAGCCCAAATCCGGATTGCATCCTTCAAAGATGTAGTTGGGATCGTCGCTGGTCCACCAGCCGGAGCAGGCATTGGTAATGATATAAACCAGGTCCTCATTGAGGGGATATACATCGTAGTTTTCATCCATATTGTCAAAATACTTCATCAGAATCTCGGTGTAATCCTCTTTTTTAACAAACTCGCCGTTTTCATCATAGAAATAATGTCTGATGGGTGCGCCGCCGGCAGCGCCATCGCCCATAATCACAACCTGCAGGGACACATTGGGCGCATCCTTGCCCAGATTCAGATAAACGATGGGTCCATCTGCGCTGTTCATATGATAATAACCGTCTGCTTCGTTAAATACGACCTTATAGTCGTCTGCCTTGCCTCTGATATCCACATAGGTCAGAGACTTACCATCCTTGATGTCCAGTGTAAAGGGCTTTACTTCATTTTTGCACACATATTCTGTCCAAGGCTCGTCAGAAACGGTCCAGGCAGGTTCGCCGGTGCGAATAACACTCAGAACACATTCCTCAGCGCTTTGAGAATCAATACCGATCACCAAAACCGTTGTACCGGTACCTTCTTCACCGATCATATCACTGCTGACAGACAAGGTGAAGGTATTATCCTTCAAGTCCTCAGCGGCATTGGTTTCCTGCACAAAGTGGGGCGCACCGTAATAGCCGATCTGAACACCTTCCCCTTCTGCAGAAAACTGATAGGTTCCCGCCTCAGTGGGCGCAAACAGGAAAAAGTTTCTTTGTCCGGCGGTCAAATTCACATGGGTGCTGCCGGCAGAAACATAGTAGGCCTCATAGTCCTTACCTTGTGCGTGCAGGTTCTGGCTCTTCGCACCTGCTGCAAAGTAAAGGACAATTTCCAGTTCTGTTTTCTCAGCAGAAAGGGTCAGTCCTTCCTTTTCATAGTGGTACTTATCCTCACTGTCCGTAAACATCAGTTCAACCGTGTAATCATCTTTTGCCAGGGTCTTTTCTGCAACACCGTTTTCGTCCACCTTCTGCATAGCGACCTGCTCAGTGCCCTTCAAAAAGCGAACGATCACACCGGAAGTATAGGGGTTGCCGGAACCGTCAACCACTGTAACCTTGTAGGCAGCATCCGTGCCGGAATCTGTATCTGTTTCATTGCCGCAGGCTACAAAAAGCATTACTGACAGAAGCATACATACTGCCAGAAGAAGTGCTTTCATTCTTTTCATTGTTATTCTCCTCAAATTGGTTTCGGGCACGAGGGCGCTTAGCCCTCGGGTCCCAGATAGTCGTAATAGTAGCAAAGTTTCAGCCAGGACTGCTGCACATTTTCAAAAGTGAACTTATCCATCAGTTTGGTCAGCAGTTCAGCCAGATCCTTTGTTACAACTACACAGCCTCTGCTTTCTGCTCTGCCGGAGGTGATGATATCGTCCAGGTATGCAGAGATCTCATCGGTCAGGTCTTCGCCCTTGCCGTGGTATCTGCCCTTGAATACGTCCTTGATCTTATACAGCTCGGCATTTGCTTCGTACTCTTCGCCCCACATATTCTTCAGATAGGCGTCAGTCTTTTCCACATCGTTGTCGTTCTGCTGCATATAGCCCAGGATCAGCATATCGTTCTCATCCTTGCTGAAGTCGAACGCACCCTTATCGATCAGGCCCTTAACACCGTTGTTGGTATTGATGGGCTCGCTGAACACACTGGTCAGACCGTTGAAGTCTGCATAGATCTTACTGCCATAGATCTGCTTGCCGTTTGCATCCAGACCCTTATCCTCATAGTAAATACCGTCGCTGCCAAGGACTGCCTTGATACCGCCTGCGACCACATCGTACATTGCTTCGCCGGTGGCGTCGGTATCATAGGTGAAATAGCCGGGAGAGCACAGACGGAACAGCTCGTAGGTTGCACCAATGTACTCAATATCATAGTTGATTGTGCCAACGCCGTAGTAATCCCAGAAGGCGATGTCAATGAAGTAGGGCTTGCCTGCCTCCATATAGTAGACCATAGATACTTCGCCGTCTTCCTCGAACATTCTCTCATCGAACTCATAGGTATAGAGGACTTCGCGGTTTTCATTGAAGATCCAGCCCTCAACACCGTCGGTGGATTCGTTGTGGGAGGTGATGCGGTAAACACCGGACTTGGAGGGTACGAACTTTGCAAGGTGACCTCTGGGCATCAGAATGCCGCTGTATGTAAAGCTATTGCTTGCAATACCCTTGCCCAGCTTTGCTTCGAAGGCAGAGAAGGTAGCCAGACCCTTAATGGGATCTTCCAGCTGCTTGTCTGTGCCGTAAGCCTTATAGTAGCGGCAGAACTTCAGCCACTCCTTATTGTCTTCCTTATCAAAGCCGGCAACATCATCCACCTTTTCCAGAATCTCTGCCAGCTCCTTATTGACGGTGCAAATGCCGTTGGGCCTTGCATTGGAGGCATAGTTAAAGTACTGCTCCAGCTCAGGATAGATATCCTTTGCTGCACCTTCGTAGGCAATAGTCCACAGGGCATCCTCATCGCTAAATTCGGTGTAGCCCATCATATCCACCAGCAGCAGCGGGCCGTTTACAGAGTCAACGTGATAATAGCCGTCTGCTTCGTTGAAGAAAATATCTGCGTAGGTGTACTCGAAGCCATCCTCAGATGTGGCTACATTAAAAGGAATGTAGGTAGCAACATCAATTTCGGACTGATCCACAACACGCATATTCTTAATATAAACAGTATCTTCGCCTTCGTTGCCGTCAGCATCCTTCAGATAGCACAGAGCGACCTCATAGGTGCCGTCCTTCTGTGCCACCCAGGGGTAGCAGGACTTCCAGGTCTCTACCTCATCCACACCGGAAATGGAGAAAATGTCCTCTCCATCCACGATCACATACATAATATCAGCGCCAAGCTCGGTGGAGCAAAGGTAATCAAAGCCAACAGCCTGACCCTTTTTCAGGGTCACATCTGCGTAGATGGTAGCAAAGGAGTCCTCAATGCCTGCATTGGGGGTCTTCAGGCACTTCTCGCCGTTCTTCTCTGCGATCACAAAGGGCCAGGTCATCTCAGCGGAGTTTTCATCCTCTTCCGGACGGTAGGTCACCTGAATGTCGCCACTATTGAGCACTGCGGCAATTTCCTCAGAGGAAGCCATCTTTACATTGGGCTTGACCGTGGTGATCACATCCGCAACACCGTTGACGCAAAGTTTCTGCTCATAATCGTCACCGCAGAAATGTTCAAAAATACTGGTGAAGGGGCGCAGGCTGGTCAGCGCACCCACTTCGATCAGACTGATCACGCCGTAACGGTCGATTACCACAGTAGAGGGGAAGTTGCTGAAACCGAAAATTCCGGGCCAGTTGGGGCTGCAAGCAGCCATATCAAAGGTCAGACCCATACTTGCCTGGTATACGCCCACATCTGCGTTGGAGTCAATATAACTCAGGGCGATCACAGCCGCATCGTCCTTATAAGTCTGGTAAGCCTGTTCCATATAGGGGAACTCTGTTGCGCAAGGACCGCAGGATGCAAACCAGAAGTTAAGCATAACCATATCTTTTTGGGCCAGCACTTCAGACAGTTTCTTAGTGGTGCCGTCCGGCAGAGTGTAACTGAAGTCATACATCACATCGCCCAGTTTCAGGCTGCTTGCATTGCCCAACTGCTCATCGGTAATAACAGAGGAAGTCAGGACAATCTCTGCATTGTTGCCGCTAAAGGCATAGGATGCCTCTACATTATAGCCCTTGGGCGCACCGGACACTGTAACTGCATAGTAACTGCTCTTATTCATATTAAATGTAACAGAGCCGTTTGCATCGGTCTTGCCTGCCTGCTCCAGATCCGTAAGGCTGTCATCGGCATAGATGTAAACATCCAAACCTTCCATTGCCATACCGCCGGCAGTCTTAACGGTTACCGTATAAGTATTACCGCTTGCGTCACCTGTGCCGTCGGTGCTGTCTGTGTTGCCATCTTTTTTACAGGCAGCCATAGCAAATACCATTGCAAGGACCAGCAGTAAAGACAGCAGTTTTTTCAAATTTTTCATAGTGTTCTCCTCTTCATTAATTTCGAGTTTTGCGTAAAGTTAGCCATAGTAACCTCATTATCTTGTGTATTTTACCATAAAGCGCTTTTCCAGTCAACAAAAAAGCGCGTTAATCACTATATTCTCATTTGTCCGCAAGTCACACACATCATACTTGTGTTTGATTTTGTCACGCACCACACTTATGTCGAAATGACGAAACATTACCAGTTGCTTTTGTGATCATAATTTATATATTATTTAATATGTATAAACAGACATCGGGCAGATATACTATTTCTATAGAAATCATATTCAGGAGAACCTTATGAAAATCAAATCTGCATTGTTGCTTTTTATAATATATCTTGGTGTCTACGGTGGACGCCTGGCATTATGGCAGGAAGGACAGCAAACGCCTCTGAAAGTATTCCCCTATCAGGCCGATACGTATCCGCAACTGGATCAGCAGGCCCTGCGCCGTGGGATCCCCATCACCTCCCTTCCGGAATATGCCCATCTGTTTGAAGATTATTTTTCTTGACTGTATGCCTAATTTCTCTTGATTTTCTTCTGTATTGCCGTTAAAATAACAGTATCACAAAAAGAGCAGGAGGCATTTAATTATGGCAGATGAATATGGTTCTGATTTTATGACGATCGTCGACGAGGACGGAACAGAATATGAATTGGAAGTTCTCACCTCTTTGGAATACAACGGTGACACCTATTTGGCTGTGATCCCCGCCACCGGTGAAGATGAAGATCCGGAACTGGAAGTGAGTATTTTGAAATCTGTGGAAGATGAAGACGGGGAGCCCATTCTTTGCGCCATTGAAGATCCTCAGGAACTGGAAGATGTTTATGCGCTGATTATGGACCAACTTTACGAGGAAGACGAAGACGAGGACGACGAATAAGACATATTGCCTGCTTGGTTCGTAGCGTGTCCTTTTGGACCCACATCATTTATTTGGGATGTTAGACTTCCCTGTTGGATTGCAGACCTCCCGCCCGTGCTTTGACATTGGGTGGACGTTGGGAGCAGCTAAGGCAGAGAGCGGCAACCCACCTGCCATTTCGTGCAGGTCATAATCGGATGCGATACGGCCAAAGCGGGTCTGGGGCGTGTGCTTTGCACACGCCTTTTTTTCTTTTTCCGGTAATTATGCGAAAAAAACTTGAAATTAGTATAACTATCGGTTATAATAACCGGGACTATATCCCAAACAGGGTCTTTTCGGTCCTGTTCGTGCAATGAGAGGAATTGATTTTATGAGTGCATCCAATAAGAAAAAACTCCGCAAGGAGCAAAACGCATTGGCAATGACGGAAAAGCAGCGTGCTCAGCAAAAAGAAGCTAAGAAACTCAAGGCTTACACACTTGCTTTCACCCTTGTTATGCTGGCAATTGTTTTGACTGTTGCTGCTATTATCTGTATCAATGTTTATAGAAACGGCGGTATTAAGGAAAGAATGACCGTTGCCGCTAAAGTAGACGATCACGAGATCAGCACTGTGGAATTGAACTACTATTTTAAGGATGCTATCAACTCTACTTATAACGAGTGGTACTCCTCCTACGGTGAATATACCGACCAGTTGGTTTCCTGGACTTTGAACCTGGATACCTCCAAGCCCATCGACGAGCAGAAACGAGATGATGGCTCTACCTGGGCAGAATACTTTATGGATATGGCTTTGGAAAATGTAAAATCCAACTACGCAATTGCTGATCTGGCAACTTCCGAAGGCTTTGAACTATCTGAAGAAGAAATGGACGCCATTGAAGAAAACCTGGATTATATGGGTCAGTACGCACAAATGTACGGCTTCAGAAATGTCAAGGAATACCTCAGAGCCATTTATGGCCCCGGAGCCACCAAGCGTTCCTACAAGGAATATATGATCAGAAGTTCCCTGGCTCAGGCTTATTACGACAAATACTACGAATCCCTTGAATACGAGGATTCTGACTTCCGTGCTTTTGAGGAAGACAAGTACACCAACTACTCCTCCTACGACTTTGCTCTGTACCACATTGACTACAACACCTATCTGCCTGAGGGCGAAAAGGATGAGGAAGGCAATGTGACCCACACCAGCGAAGAAATCGGTGCTGCAAGAGATCAGGCTTACACCGATGCAGAAGCACTGGCAAAGGCTACCAATCTGGAAGAACTCAACGCCGCTATCGCTGCTTTGGAAATCAATGCAGAGAAGTCCGATGTGAAGGCTGTTGAAAATAAGGAAGTGCTGTACACCAATCTTTCTGAAACTTATCAGAAGTGGCTCTCTGACAGCAACCGTAAGGAAAATGATATTGTATCCATTCCCGAGGAAGTTACAGAAGAAAACGAGGACGGCAACGAAGTTACCTCTGTGGACGGCTACTATGTGATCCTGTTCCAGGGCCGTAACGACAACCTGGATAAGATGGACAACGTCCGTCACCTGCTGGTGAAGTTCTCCGGCGGTACTACCGACGATGAAGGCAACACTACCTACTCCGATGAGGAGAAGGCTGCCACCAAGGAAAAGGCTGACGGCTACCTGAAGACCTGGAAGGAAGGCGCCGCTACCGAAGAGAGTTTCATTGAACTGGTCAAGGCACACAGTGAGGACACCAGTGCAGAAACCGGCGGTCTGTTTGAGAACATCAACCGGGACTCCAACTATGTTCCCAACTTCAAAAATTGGTCCATCGACGAAAGCCGTAAAGCTGGCGACTGCGAAGTGATCGAAACAGAGTATGGCTATCACGTAATGTACTATTCCGGTGAAAGTGAACTGAGTTACCGTGATCTGATGATCACTGCAGATCTGCAGACAGAAGATCTGGAAAAATGGTACAATGATATCGTGGGCGAAAGCACCGCAGTATACGGCGATACTTCCCTGATCGATCAGCATCTGACCATTTCCCAGCAAGGTTAATAAACATCGCACCCCGGAGGCAATTGCCTCCCGGGTCGTTTTACTTCATATATCGCGGCAGGAGATTGCTATGTTGCTTCGCTCCTTGCAATGACGCGCCAGAACGGATGTGTCTGTTCTCTACACAAATTGTCAATCACACCGACAAAAACAAATTGCCACGGGCGAATGCACCCGTGGCAATTTGTTTTGATATTACCGCTTACAGTTCAAATGTTGTCATAAAGTTTTTCAGCATTACAGCGCATTCTGCGCGGGTAGCATTGCCCAAAGGATCCAGTCGGAAGGTAGAAATATCTGCACCTGCAGTTCCCTTTCCTCCCAGGATCGTGTTGGTAACCGCCCAGTTCATTGCGGTTTCTGCGTAGTCAGAAACAAGATTTCCGTCTGCAAATACATCAATTCTTCCTTCTTCTGCGTACAGAGAATAGCCCTTCATCTGGGCATAGCGGTAAAGCATCACTGCTAAATCCTGCCGGGTAATGTTCTTTCCAATGCCGAACTTGCCATTGCCCATTCCCATAACCACGCCAGTTTCATTCGCCCAGAGAACTGCATTTTTATACCAGTCGTTCTTCACATCCGGGAATTTGTTTGCAATGGTTACAGATGGTCTGTCTTCTGAATTATACAGCACCTGAACAAATTCTTCTCTGGTCAGACGACTGTTGGGATCAAACTTCACTCTGCCGCTTGCATCTGTTCCCTTGCCGGTCATTAAGCCCCGTTCAAAGACATACTTTGCAGCGGCAAACTGCCAGCCTGCGGCGTCAACATCCTTAAAGATTGCGTGACTTGCATCTCCCACAATGAAAGAAATGACCTGGCCGGAATTATTCATTTTCAGATCTATAACAATCTGGTCTGCACTCTTTGTCTCCGCTTTGTGTGCAACAACTTTCGCAGTCCAGGCACCATTGCTGTAGACTACCTGGCTAGGATACAATTTAGACACACCGGTATAATCCTTATAGACATAACAATAGGTATCAGCCTTTGCATCATACTGCTTGGACAGTTTCAGATCCACTGTGCTAATCCCGAATAAGGATTTCAGTGCTTTTCTTATGCCTTCTGCACGGACAATTACATAATCATCGGTCTCAGATACCAGATAATCCTCATCGCCATAGTACAGCATTGCAGCAAGTTCAATGAGCGCATCTATGTTTTCAGCCGTAATTTTCCCGTCATAGTTGAGTGTTTTGTCTGGGTTATTGGAAGCGAAGGTGCTGGCTACCTGTTCCGACATCATCCAGGCATTCAGCCACTGACTATCCGTAAAGACATTGCTTTCAAGGGTATAGTGCCGGTCGTCCTCACTGTACCACATCGTGATCGTATAACCGCCATTGTTTTCAGAAATAGTACCATGGAAAACGCCCTTATCCGTTACAAGGAAGCGACGTTCAAATTCGGTGATGCAATCGATCAGTGTCATAGAATAACTGGTATTATCCGTGTTCTTGACCTGGATACTCAGGGTTTTATCTGCATTCTCTTTAACGGTAATGCTCTGCATTAAATTCTCTGTTACTGTAACTGGAATTCGGCAACGCTTTCCAAACAGTTTCACATCCACATATTCACTGCCAGACAAGACCGGGCTCATTAAATAACAATCCGTATAGGTTTCCATCTTCTCAGAATAAAAATAATAATTATCCAGAAGCGTATCTTTGAAGACTACATCCTCATAAGAATTATCTTTATATCGAATTCGAATGGTTGCACCCTTTAAATCAAACAATTCGCCTGAAATATAGGATGTTTTTCGGGGCTTTTCAAGAAGTTGCAATTCGGCAATGGGATTCTCAACAATGGTCACATTGAATTTGGTTTCTACATTTAACAAAGAAACCGTAACCGCATAGGAGTTGCCCAAAACCCATTGTCCTTCATATTGGAGATCATACATATCATTATGGATAGCATAATTCTTTCCATTTATTTCTATGTCGTATTGGGCATTTTGAACGGTTCCGTCCTTAAATGTCACTTTCACATTCCATTCAGGATTATAATAACGTGAACCATCATCGTATTCAAAGCAATTCGTGCCCTCAACCAATTCTATATCCTGAACCGCAATGCTCTGAATGGGGGATTCTACGATCGTAACACGGAAGGTATCCGTGACGCCTAAAAGGGTTGCAGTCACCACATAAGTTCCGCCCAATTCCCAAGGGCTTTCTTGCTGTAATTCAAAATAATTGGTTTCGACTTGGTAATATTCATCGTCAATGCTAACGCCAAAACCAAACGTCTCAATCTCTGTAACATTACCATCTTTAAAAGTTACCGTTCCGTATGACTCCGGATAATAAACACCATTATTACAATCCCCCTCAAACAGTTCAATATCTTGTATTTCAATACGCCTGATAGGTGATTCCAAAATGGTAACACGGAAGGTATCGCTGATTCCCAGAAGTGATCCGGTCACCTGATAGGTGCCGACTGTCCAGGGATCCTCCGATTGCATCTGCCACATATTGCTTACCAAATCATACCACTGATCATTATAAAGAAAACTACCGTAAATTTCTTCAACCGTTCCATCCTTAAGGGTTACTTCTGCAACGATCTGCGGATCATAAAAAGTATCTCCACTCGAGGTGTTTATAATGTGCGATCCTTTAAAGATCTCAACATCCTGGATATGAATGCTTTCAACCGGATTTTCAATAATGTTCACATAAAAGGTGTCACTGACGCCCATAAATGTTCCGGTCACCTGATAAGTACCGCGCTCCCAGGGATCCTGACGCTGCATCTCCCAGGAATCGACTTCAAGCCATTGATTTTTTCCATTCACATAAACACTGTCGTATACTGTCCAAACATCCCCATCGGTAAACGTAACGATTGCACAGGTATGTGGCACATAATACTGGTTTCCGTAATTGTCTCCACCGGTGTAATAATTCTCAAAAATATCAACATCCTGGATCTGGATGCTTTCAACGACCTTTTCCTGCGCTTCTGTTTCATCGAAGGCGTAAGTCTCCCCTTCACCACCTTCCGGGTTCGTAGCAAATACATTTGCCGGGATCAACGCAATGATCAGGGTCATCGCCAATAAAAATGCAAGTGCTTTTTTCATATTTCTACTCCTTTAAAATATGTTTACCGCAGTGACTAAAACCACGCGCTTTGGTAGTTGCCAAAAAACCGCAAAAACTTGCGCGCATAAAGTACCGATGTAAAATATAAAAAATCAGAGGATTCTATTTTGCTCATTTTTCGATTCTTTGGCATATCAATTATAACACATTATATACAGTTGTTCAATAGGAATACATATGTTTTCAACAAGTAGACATTCACAAGTAAAAATATTTCCGCACAGATGACCCTTTATATGCACATTACCCAAAGAAAAATTGCCTATTTTAGGCTTTTTGTTATACTTACCTGTTGACTTTTTTTCGCGTCAGAGTATAATTGTATACATAAATCCAATTATGCATACAAGAAAGGAGTTCGATGTTATGTTAGAGATTTCCAACAAGACAAATCTATTGGAACAGAAGTCCTACAAATACTCTTTGCAGGATGTGGCTGAGCCCAATTTACAAAGAGACATTTTCGCCTACGGCACTGTGCCCAAGGTTGCCTTCAACCATCGCCGGGTGCCGATGAATATGCCGGAGGAAATCTGGATCACCGATACTTCCCTGCGGGACGGCCAGCAATCTGTTGAGCCCTACAGTGTGGATCAGATCGTCAACATTTACAAACTTCTGTCCAAGTTGGGCGGACCTTACGGCATTATCCGTCAGACCGAGTTCTTTATTTACAGCAAAAAAGACCGGCAGGCCATTGAAAAATGTATGGAACTGGATCTGAAATTCCCGGAGATCACCAGTTGGATCCGGGCAAGCAAGGAAGACTTTAAACTGGTGAAAGATCTGGGCATCAAGGAGACCGGTATTCTGGTTAGTTGCAGCGACTATCACATTTTCAAGAAAATGAAGATGACCAGAAAGCAGGCGCTGGATCACTATCTGGCCGCCGTTTCTGATGCTTTTAACGCGGGTGTTATCCCCCGCTGCCATCTGGAGGATATTACCCGGGCCGATTTCTACGGCTTTGTTGTTCCCTTTGTAAACGAACTTCAGGCCCTAAGCCGTCAGGCCGGTGTTCCCGTAAAGATCCGCGCCTGCGACACAATGGGCTATGGCGTTCCTTACACGGAGGCGGCAATGCCCCGCAGTGTTGGCGGTATTATTTACGGTCTGCAGCATTATGCAGATGTTCCCAGTGAGTGTCTTGAGTGGCACGGTCACAACGACTTTTACAAAGCCGTTGCCAACGCCTCCACCGCCTGGCTTTACGGCGCTTGTGCCGTTAACTGCTCTTTGCTTGGTATCGGTGAGCGTACCGGCAATGTGCCTTTGGAGGCTATGGTATTTGAGTATGCTTCTCTCCGGGGCTCTATGGACGGTATGGATCCCACTGTGATCACAGAAATTGCAGAGTTTTTCCGGAAGGATATGGGTTATGAAGTACCCCCGATGACACCTTTCGTAGGCAAACGCTTTAACGAGACCAGGGCAGGCATCCATGCCGACGGTCTGTTGAAAGATGCAGAGATCTACACGATCTTTGATACAGAAAAGTTATTAAACCGCCCGGCGACGGTTGAGATCAGCAAGACTTCCGGTGCCGCAGGCATCGCATATTGGATCAATCAGAACTATCGCCTCACCGGAACGCCCAACGAACTGCAAAAGACCGATCCGCTGATCGCCCAATTGAAGGCCTGGATCGATCAGCAGTATGAAGACGACCGCCAGACAGTTATGTCCCACGGCGAACTGGAAGAAAAAATTGAGGAACTGGCTCCCGGCCGCTTCCAGAAAGTATAAGGAGGTATCGGAATATGCGGGAATTTAAGACTGTTTCCCTGGCAGATCAGGTTTTTGAAAAACTGGAATCCGATATTATCACCGGTGTTTATCCCAGAGGAGAGATCCTTACCGAATTAAAACTGGTAGAAAATCTGGGTGTCAGCCGCACACCCATTCGGGAAGCACTGCGCCGTCTGGAGCAGGAACGGCTCATTGAGGACTCCGCAAAAGGTTCTGTAGTCCTGGGTATTACGGTTGATGATCTGATCGATATTATGGAGATCCGTCAAAGCATTGAAGGTCTGGCTGCCTACTATGCCACCAAGAACATCACCCCGGAAGAACTGGAAGAACTGCGGCAGATCAACGAACTGCAGGACTTCTACTACGAAAAGCGGGATATAGAACGCCTGCGGCAGATGGATGACCGCTTCCACGTTGCTATTTATGAAATTTCCAAACGCAATGTGATCTGCGACACACTCAAGCCCCTGCACCGCAAGACCCAGCGTTACCGCAGGCAGTCCATTGGAGACGATCAGCGGCTTGCCAATTCCATCTCTGAGCACAAAGCTATTTTTAACGCCATTTCCGAAGGCAAGGCAGAGCTTGCGCAGCAGCTGATCACACAGCACATTGAAAATGCAAAAAATCATATGATCGAAAGGTTTGATTATAATGGGTAAGACAATCGCACAAAAAATTATTGCCGCCCACTTAGTTTCCGGAGATATGACCCCCGGCAGTGAGGTTGCTCTGCGGATCGACCAGACCCTGACCCAGGATGCCACCGGCACGATGGCATATCTGGAATTTGAAACAATGGGTATTCCTCAGGTCAAGACCGAACTAAGTGTTGCCTATGTGGACCACAACACCCTGCAATGCGGCTTTGAAAATGCAGACGATCACCGCTACTTGCAGACTGTTGCTGCAAAGCACGGCGTCCGGTTCTCCCGTCCCGGCAACGGCATTTGCCACCAGATTCATTTGGAGCGGTTCGGCAAACCCGGCAAGACCCTGATCGGTTCTGACAGCCACACCCCCACCGGCGGCGGTCTGGGTATGCTGGCATTTGGCGCAGGCGGTATGGATGTGGCCGTGGCAATGGGCGGCGGCGCATACTACATCACAATGCCCAAAATGTTCAAGGTCAACCTGACCGGAAAACTCAATCCTTTTGTGACTGCAAAGGATGTGAGCCTGGAAATTCTGCGCATTCTGTCCGTTAAGGGCGGCGTGGGTGCGATCATTGAATGGGGTGGCCCCGGTGTTGCCACACTGTCCGTCCCCGAGCGTGCTACGATCACAAATATGGGCGCTGAGCTGGGAGCTACCACTTCTATCTTCCCCTCTGATGAGGTTACACGCAAGTTTCTGGCTGCACAAGGGCGTGAGCAGGATTATAGTCCTCTGGAATCCGATGCGGATGCCCAATATGACCGGATTATTGATATTGATCTGTCTGCACTCAAACCGATGATTGCCTGTCCCCACAGCCCGGACAATGTGGTCCGTGTGGATTCTCTTAAGGACACCAAGGTAGACCAGGTCTGTATCGGTTCCTGCACCAACTCTTCCCTGCTGGATCTTCTGAAAGTTGCGGCAATTCTTAAGGGCAAAACCATCGCCCCCGGCGTAAGCCTTTCTATCTCCCCCGGCTCCCGGCAGGTGCTGACAATGCTCAGTAACTGCGGTGCGCTGGCAGATATTCTTGCCAGCGGCGCACGGCTTCTGGAATGTGCCTGCGGTCCTTGTATTGGTATGGGCTTCTCCCCCAATTCCCAGGGTGTGAGCCTGCGTACCTTCAACCGGAACTTCCTGGGCCGCAGCGGCACAAAGGACGGTCAGGTCTATCTGGTATCTCCGGAAACCGCAGCCGCTTCTGCCCTGTCCGGCTACATCACCGACCCCACTACTTTAGAGCCTATCGGTGAAATTAAGCTGCCGGAAAGTTTCCTGATCGACGACTCCTCTGTGCTGATGCCCCTTCCCCCGGCAGAAGCCGCAAAAGCAGAAGTCCTGCGGGGTCCCAACATTAAGGAATTCCCCCAAAGCAAGCCCTTTGCAGATACATTGACTGCGCAACTGGTTTTGAAGGTGGAAGACAATATCACCACTGACCATATTATGCCGGCAGGCGCAAAGATCCTGCCCTACCGCTCCAACATCCCCTATCTGTCCAAGTTCTGCTTCGAGGTGTGCGATCCCACATTCTCCGAGCGGGCAAAGGCAGCCGGTGACGGCATTATCGTTGGCGGCAGCAACTACGGTCAGGGCTCTTCCCGTGAGCACGCCGCATTGGTGCCGATGTACTTAGGCATCCGCTGTGTGATCGCCAAGAGCTTTGCCCGTATCCACGTGGCAAACCTGATCAACGCAGGCATCCTGCCCCTGACCTTTGCAGATGCAGCCGATTATGATGCTTTGGAGCAGGATCACCACCTGACGATCAAAAACATCCGTGCCGGCATTGCACAGGGCAGCCTGACGGTTGAAAACACAAAAACCGGCAAAACCTTTACGGCACTTTGCAATCTGACCCAGCGCCAGCAGGATATCCTGATGGCAGGCGGTCTTCTCAACTACACTAAGGAGGGTGGACAATAATGGACATTAATCAGGCTTGCGAGGCTTTCCGTGTCCTTTTACAGGAGCAAACAGCCCGCATTGAAAATATGAACTGTGAAAAGACAGACTTTTCCACAAAAAAGACAGTTACCATCGGTGTGATCGACGGTGACGGCATTGGCCCGATCATCACAAAGCAGGCAGCCCGAGTGCTGGAAAAACTGCTGGCAGACGAAGTTGCCGCAGGCTCTATCGTTATCAAACAGATCGAGGGTCTGACCATCGAGAACCGGCTGGCTAAAAATCAGCCCATTCCCGATGATGTGCTGGCTGAGATCAAGACCTGTGATGTGCTTTTGAAAGGCCCTACCACCACTCCCCACGGCGGCACGATGGAAAGCGCCAATGTAGCTATGCGTCGGGAACTGGACCTGTATGCCAATGTGCGCCCGGTTTGTGTGCCTGAGGAAAATATCGACTGGACATTTTTCCGGGAAAACACCGAGGGCGAATATGTCCTTGGCAGCTGCGGCATCGACCTGCCCGGTATGGCTGTAGACTTTAAGGTCACCACCGATGCCGGCACAAGACGCATTGCAAAAGCCGCATTTGAGTATGCCCGAAACAACGGTAAGACCCACCTTGCCATTGTTACCAAGGCAAACATAATGAAAAAAACCGACGGCAAATTCACCCAGATTGCCCACGAGATTGCCGCTCAGTATCCGGAAATCACCGTTGAGGACTACTACATCGACATTATGACCGCCAACATCATCAATCCTGCCATCCGCAGTAAGTTCCAGGTATTTCTGCTGCCCAACCTGTACGGTGATATCCTCACCGACGAGGCAGCACAGATTCAGGGCGGTGTGGGTACAGCCGGCAGTGCCAACCTGGGTACCCGGTATGCGATGTTTGAAGCAATCCACGGCTCTGCACCTCAAATGGTTCGCGACGGTTTGAAAAATTATGCAAATCCCCAA
>JAZNDD010000068.1:0-4847 GCA_045587865.1 Faecousia sp. | reverse complement strand
GACACAATGATGGGTATGAGCCTTGCCAACGGCGGACACCTGTCTCACGGCAGCCCCGCTAATATTTCCGGTAAGTATTACAATGTGGTTTCCTATGATGTGAACCACGATACCGGTCTGATCGATTATGATGAAATTCGGGATATGGCAAAGAAGTGCCAGCCCAAGCTGATCATTGCCGGTGCATCAGCATACCCCAGAGCCATCGACTTTAAGATCTTTGCTGACATTGCTCACGAGGTTGGAGCAGTGCTGATGGTGGATATGGCGCATATTGCAGGCTTGGTTGCCGGCGGTGCACACCAGAACCCTGTTCCGTATGCAGATATCGTTACTACCACCACCCACAAGACCCTCCGTGGCCCCCGCGGCGGTTTGATTATGGGTAAGGAGGAATATGCCAAGAAGATCAATTCCGCTGTGTTCCCCGGCACCCAGGGCGGTCCTCTGGAGCACGTGATCGCTGCTAAGGCAGTGTGCCTGAAGGAAGCAATGAGCGATGATTTCAAGGCATATGCCCATAATGTAGTTGCCAATGCAAAGGTTATGGCTGAAAGCCTGCTCCAGGAAGGCTTTGACCTGGTTACCGGCGGCACAGATAACCACCTGATGCTGGCAGACCTGCGGCCTATGAACATCACCGGTAAGGAGCTGCAGACCCGCTGCGACGAAAACCACATCACCCTTAATAAGAATGCAATTCCCAACGATCCGGAGAAGCCTTCTGTTACCAGCGGTGTCCGCATCGGCACAGCTGCTGTAACCACTCGTGGTCTGGGCGCTGAGGAAATGAAGAAGATCGCCCATTGCATTGCCATGACTGCTAAGGACTATGAAAATACTGCTGATGAAGTCAGAGCAACTGTCCACGAGATCTGCGAAAAGTTCCCCCTTTATAAGTAAATGAATAACGGCAGACGCGATTGCGTCTGCCGTTATTTTAATAGCCTTTTAGTACATTGACAAATACATAATTGAGCTTCCAGCGGTAGCCGGGATCAGTAGAAATATGCAGACGGATCTGTCCGTCTTCCTCTAAAACGAGAGGAAGTAGCTTAATTTGGAATCGACCCTTCTTAATAAGCTCACCACCGGCACTTCTGCCGTTTTCAGCCCATACATAGCTGATGCTATCTTCCTGAATGTCACCACTGACTACCAGCAGCTCATATTGACCTCTGGGTACTTCAATGCTGAAAACAGCCTCTTCGGTGCCTTGTACAAAGTCACGGCGCAGAAGGTCCGGTAATCCACGGTCTGCAGCTTCTATTGATGCGGCATTTTCAAAACCATAACCCCGTTTAACAGTGAATTCCAGAGGAGAAACCGGAAGAATTGGCATATATCCTCTGCTCATATTGATCGAGCAATCTGCCTGGGGCGGGAACGCTTTGCTGTAGTTTTTGTTATCAACACAGCCAAAGTCGAATCGGAACACAGTTCTGTTTTCATAACGGGCGTTGGATGTATACCATGCACGGATAAAGTAATCAAGCTTATTCTGATAATATGTGTCTGCATCTTCACCCAGATGAATGCTGCGCTTAGTGTAGGTTCTGCGGGAGAGGACCTGATCATTATAACTGCCAGTGTCAAGTGCAGAATAAGCATCCGGCACAGAAGCAATGAGATAAGTCTTACCCGCCTCTGTTTCAAAGGAAAATACACCGTTATCACTTGTAAATGCCACGGATTTTCCGTCACAGTAAACCTGCATAGTATCCAGAATGTAGGGACATTCCACGCGGATATTTCCACCTTTTTGTGAAAGGATCTGTATCCAGGAAAGTGTGCCATCCTGACGCATGGCACTGATTTCAAAGGCGCCCTTTGCAAGAAGCTTATCAAATCGCACAGTGTCCCAGGGAGCGTAGGTTGCATATCGGGTATCATATTCGTGAAGACTGATGCCGGCACGGTGCAGTCTGCCAAATTCCCGGTCACCGTCCGGAAGGGCAGGGAACACGCGTACAACACCGTTGTGAGATTGCAGCAGCATTTCATTGACCGCTGCCAGCATTTCTCCGGTAAATTCCATCATGCAGGGGTAGTATAGCGGCTGACGATTTACCAGACAATGGTTAATGAAGTGATCGGTTTGTTCTGCAGTCAGTCCGTTGGAGCGGAGCATATGGTCAATACCCCGTTCGTAGATCAAACGAAGTGCAGTCTGACCTCGACCTAAACGAGCTGCACCGGCAGCCAGCCAGCTGCCACCAAAAATACCAATCTCGCAATTATCTTCAAGATAATCAATGGTGTTTGAGAGTTTTTTCTGAATGTCGGCAGAAGAATCCAGTCCAAATTCACCTACTGGGAACAGAGGCATCAGCAGACTTGGGTGGCGCAGCCAAAGCTGATCCGGTGCATCCGGGGAATCCTTCAAATGAACACCGTACTTATCCGGCTCAGTCCAGGCATAGTCAGGCATTTTAGCAAGAAGCCTGCGGCAATCCTCCAAAACAGGAGAATTTTCCTTCAGGATTTCTGCAGCCTTCAAAGTAAACTGCAGTAGATATTTGACAGAAGCTACTGTAATCGTAGTGTCGTGCGATAAAGGACCTTGCTCCGGAGAAACATCGGGATAGATGTGGAAACGGTCTGATTTCTCATCGTATATAAAGACTTGAGTGAAAAATTCACACAATTCCAGGAACAGGGGATAGGCATCCTGACGCAGATAGTCCTCGTCCAGGGAATATTCGTACAAGAACCATAAATACTGTGCACACCAAGGCCAGCAGGAATGGTAAAAGTCGTAGGGATAGTCGCCTGCCAAACCGCTCACATTGTGGACTTTCTTTGCGTTGTATCGAGCCAGTTCCATATAAGAGCGAAGACCATCGGAAAATACCTTTCCAAGGTTTAGTCGGTTACTGGAGAATACTCCGGCAAAGGCTGCCTGAATATTTACATCCCAGTACCACATACTGCCCCAAAGGTTGGGATGTTTGATCGCCCAAAGACCGTTCAGACCGCAGGCGTGGTGCTTCATTATTCCACCTTCGCCGCTGCAGCAATCCAGTGCATACTGATTTACATAGTATATGTGTTCCAGGAATTTATCCGGGAGGGTAATGGAGGAAGCATCAAAGAACTTCTTCCAATATGCATTGTGATCAGCATAGAGAGTCGGTAGGGAACCAGCAAATTCGTGGCTTTTTGCAATGCCTTCAGAATCTACATCTGCATAGCGGAAATCAGTCACAATGGATGCGAGTATATAAAAATCTTTTTGTGCATTGCAAAGGTGAATGTTGCAGGAAAACTCGGTGTTGGATAGTTCACCCTCTGCACCAACAAGCTCTAAAATACCGGCAAAACGGAATGTTTTAGAACCAAGTACGCGGGATACAGTATATGTAAATGTATGTGTATCAATTTGCTTAAAGCGGATATCCGGTGCATCCAAATCCCGGTAGGGATTTAATTCCAGGGAAATCTCACAAATAAGACCATTCCGACTTTGCGTAATATGATTGATCACGCAATCTTCTCTGGAAACGATGGTATCCACAGCTAAGCGGTCTGACTCCTTAGTCAGTTCAAGGTGTACTTTCGCATCTTCTGTGTAAAGAGCCAGCAGACTGTCAGCATCCGCAAGATCCTGATGAAAAGCGAAGGACAGGTTTCCGGTAGCAGGATAACTGCCAGAAATTGCGCCCATTGCATAGTCATTGGGAGTGACGTTGTTAACATTAAGAGGTGCGGCTTTGTCAGCACTTTCTCCGGAAGCATTACGCACCTTCTTATAATGGAAGAAGGGATCCCCCGGACCGGGGGTGTTTCCGTCAGCAATATTTGTGCGATTTGTCCGTACTGCACCTGGATCAGTGATCTCAGGCAGCGCTTTGAACTTGTCATCAGGAAGCACTTCGTCACTGATATTATAGTAGACTTCATAGTGGTTCATAGGAAGATGCAGCTGATTCTTCTCATAATAGACCATACATCCCAATACGCCGTTGCCCAGCGGCAGAGCGTTATCCCAGCGATTAGACTGATTTTTGAACAGTATAGAATGTTTCATATTGTTATATCCTCGTTTATAATCAATATAATAAATGCATCTACTTTGATTTTAGTTGAGATGAGTAGGAAAGTCAACATAAACACAAACGATATTTGTATGAAATTGTAATATGTTTTTTATATCTAAACTTGAAGAGTAAAGACAACCTTTTAAATAATATGTATGATAGGTATAACAAAGGGGCGAGTCTTTTATCGACTCGCCCATACCATTAGATTTCTGTTATAATGTTGAAATTGATTCCTCCTTTCGGTTTCAGTATAGACGATTAAAGTTACAAAAAAACTGGCTTAGGAGAATTGCGCAAAAAGAGGAGATCAGTCCAAAAATAAAACCCAGAAACCGTTGTGGTTTCTGGGTTTTGAAGTTCTGAATGAGAGATAGATTATCTCTTGGAGAACTGGGGTGCGCGGCGAGCAGCCTTCAAGCCGTACTTCTTTCTTTCCTTCATTCTGGGGTCGCGGGTCAGGAAACCAGCAGCCTTCAGGGAAGGACGAAGCTGGGGGTTCAGGGTCAGCAGAGCGCGGGAAATGCCGTGACGGATCGCGCCGGCCTGGCCGGAAACGCCGCCGCCTGCAACAGTGACGACCACATCGACCTTGCCAACCAGGTCAGTGGAGACCAGGGGCTGACGGACAACCAGCTACAGGGTGCCCAGGCCAAAGTACTCGTCGATGTCGCGGCCGTTGATGATGATAGAACCGGTGCCGTTCTCGTAAACACGAACACGGGCAACGGAGGACTTACGGCGACCGGTGCCGTAGTTATACTTCTTCTTGCTCTCGTACATAATCGTTTACCTCCAAATCAGTCC
>JAZNDD010000067.1:0-8609 GCA_045587865.1 Faecousia sp. | reverse complement strand
GTGGGGATCAGCTTGCCGCTTCCGTTGTCGTTAACATCCACAGTAATGTGAATTTCTGCACCGGAGTAGGTGATGCCCACATTCTGCGCACCGGGCAGTTCCTTGACCACATAGTAGTAGGTATCTTCTGCAGAATAGGATAAAGCAGTAAATTCCAATGCGCCGTCAATATTGGAGGTTTCTTCGATTGCCGGACCGGTAATGTTGAACTGGTCATCGGCAGGGTACAGCGCAAAAGTAAATTCCTTATTGGCGGCAGGGACCTTGCTCCAGTCGCCGCTGAAGGTCTTAACACCTTCCAGTTTTACCTGTGCGGCACCGGGGATGTAGGTGTTTTCAAAAACAACGGCATTGCCATTGTAGTCGGCATCAGCGCTCAAAGTGCCGTCACCGTTGTCGGTGACCGTAACAGTCACATCAAATACCGCGTCGTCATAGTCGATGTAGCCGATCTGACCCGGAATTTCCAGGATCTTATAGTAATGAACACCGGCTGCAGTGTATTCGATCTCCGGGAAGGAGATGCTGCGGTCAGAGCGGTTGTAGCCGATGCTTACAAAGTCACCGTTCATAGGATCGTCTGCAGGATCGTCCACTTCCAGAAGCAGGAAGGAGAAGTCGTTGTCAGCCATCGGCAGTTGCTGGTTGGAGGAAGTGTGCAGGAAACTCTTTTCGCCCACAAGGGTGATCCGGGCAGGCACAACCGTGTAGGTGTTGGTAAAGCGTGTGGTCTGCACATTGCCTGTGCCGGGACGGTAGATGGTTCTGGTAGCCACCAACTGACCGTTGCCGGGATCGGAAACATTGACCGTAATGTGATATTCACCTGCGTCATAACTGACACCGCCGGCTCTCTGGGCAGGGATGACTTCCTTGAGTACATAATAGTAGTAGCCTTCTTGTCCGTCCTCATAGCCAAGCCCTATACTGAAGTTTCCGCTGCCGGTTACGGACTGGGTGCGGATGGGTTCTTGTCCTGCTGATACTGTAAAGTCAGCACCTGTCTGATACAGATGGAAGGTGAAGGTCTTATTTGCATCGGAAACTGCGGACCAGTCGCCGCTCAGATCCTTTCTGCCGCTGAGGGTAATGCCTGTAGGCTTTGCATAGTAGCTGTTATTGATTTCGATGGTTGCTGCATTGCCGGAAGGGGTGACTGTCAGCTTGCCGTCTGCGTGGCTGACGGTAACAGTGACAGTGTGAACGGTGTCGTCATAGGTCACACCGCCGAGTTCGTACTTGCCGGTGGAGGCATTGAGCACAGCCTCATCCGGTACGATTTCCTTGACGTAGTAGGTATAAGTGTTGGCGGCATAGCCTTCGCCCAGATCCGCTACCGTGTAGGTGATGGTGGGGAAGGAGAAGGTGCCGTCTGCCCGGTTTGCGGCAGTTGCCAGCTCGGTGGTGCAGGCTGCATCGCTGTATAGACCGATGGTATACGCATTTGCCACCATTGCTTTGCCGGAAAGGTTCTTTTGGCCACCGATGGTCACATCACCTGTGCCGGTGACGGTGTAAAGATTGTTAAAGCGCAGGCCTTCTGCACCCACATTGGTGGATGTGCCGTAAGCAACCACCTGGGGATAGCCGCTGACCACACGCAGCCGGGTAGTGCCGTCGCTGTCTGCAAAGGGTTCTACCTCCACAGTGATGTGGTACTCGGTGGCGTCCTCGGTGATACCGCCCAGATCCGTATCGTTTTCCAGAGCTACCATATAGTAGATGCCGGGGGCGGAGAAGGAAACGGTGCCGAAGTCAATGCTGCTGCCACTGTTTTTAACAGTGCGGATCAGATCGCCCTTGACGAAAGCGGCAGAGGAATGATACAGGCTGAAGGAGAATTCTCTTCCACCCAGATCTGTCTTGCCGTTGAGGGTCTTGCTGCCGCGCAGGCTGATGTTTGCAGTAACATTGCTTTCGTAGGTGTTGGTGTGCCGGAAGACCACTTGACCTTCTGTATATGGCACATAGTTCAGCGTGTCTGCATAGGGCGCATACTCCACAACTGCATTGTTGGTAACATCGTCCCAGGTAATCCGGATAACATAGATCCAGCTCTCATCATAGTCCATACCCACCACACGGTTTTCAACCGCGGGAGCGATCTCGCGCATATAGTAGATCAGCTCGCCGCCGTTGTTGGTAATGATCTCCTTTGTGACAGGGATCATCAGGACAGCCTTGCCATGGGTGTCGGTCAATGCGTAGTACGCAGGTGTCTGATCGTTTTGGCTTGCAAACAGACCGAAGGTGATGTCGCCCTTATGGACATCTACATTTGCGCCGGAAGCAGCATCTGTTACCAGCTTTTCGATGTCCAGATAGATCCGGTCAGTGGTAACCACATTGGTAAAGTCCTTCTGCAGCACCCAGCCATTCTCACTGTCGCCGGAGACGGTGGTAGCCTGATAGGCGTTAACTGCCTGAATTTCCAGAGCGCCGTCTGCATTTGCATCGCCAACGGTGATGGAGAACAGACCGAAGGTCCGGTCATAGGCGATGTTCTCGTTGCGGTTTTCCGGGATCTGCTCCACAACACGGAAATTATATGTACCGGCTGTGTCAAAGGAAATGGAGCTCAGGTCGATCTCGTAGTGGGGTGCAGCCTCTGTCATAGTGGCGGTCAGACCGGTGGAGGTGGGATCTTCGTCTGCAAAGTGGTCGATCCGCAGCAGCTCCACAGTGAAGCTTTCGCCATTCCAGCTGCTTTCGTTGGTGACCAGGGTCTTATTGCCCTGGATTTTCACATTGGGGGAGACAGGAGCAAGGGCATAGCTGTTAACGATATGGGCTTCGTCCAGATCGTTGCCGTTAATGGTCTGCGTATTGTCGGAATAACGCAGCTCCTGGAAGGTGTAGCCTGCCGGATTTTGTCCCTCAGAGACGGTGTAGGTGACACCCTCCGGGATATTCTGGAAGGTAACAGACTGGCCGTCCTTAAGGGTCAGGGAGAAAATGCTGCCGTTTTGTGTGGCTTCCTGCGGCACGGTCATACCGGAAATATCGCCGGTAAATTCCACAGTGATGGGGAATTCCTTGCTGTTGTGTGCTGCGCCGGGAGCGAAACCTGCGGGATAGTTTACATTCTTGCTCACCACCAGTGCGCCATAGGCCTTTGCGGTGTTCACAAAGTCTACAGGATGGACTGTGTAAGCAGCCACAGTGCCGGAAGCATTTGCAGAGGAGGCAGTGTAGTAATCGGTAACCACTTCTTCCACTTCATAGGTGGTGCCGGTGGGGATACCGGAAATGATAACGGTTTGACCTGCCTGCAGCTTTACGGTGATCTTCTCGCCGTTTACACTGGAAATGCCGATCAGGGGCGTGCCGTTGGTGTCGGTGATCACAGGATCTGCCACTGCCTGGCTGAGGGTGATCACAAAGGTGAATTCTGTGGGGGCATTGGGATCGTCAGAAGCCTCGTCCACAGTTTTTGTCAGGACGATGCCCTGTGCCGGGGCAACGGTAAATGCGCCGTTGTTGCCCAGGAAGGTGTAGACATCCTGCTTGGATACGCTGTCAAAAACAGCGGGGAAGAAGGAATAATCCAGGGTGTCAGTGGGATTATCGGTCTTAACCGTCTTAAACCGGGAAAGGTTGTGATACATAGTGCCGGCGGGAATGTACCAGTAGCCGTTCTGTGCATCGTATTCGGCGTCATTTGCCAGAGTGGTTTCTGCGATGGGGGTGTTGATCACCTGACGGCCGTTTTCGGAGTAGATGTAGCGCTCGTAGTAGTAGCCGCTGCCGGAGGGACGGGTGCTGCCGGTGACGGTGCTGCCGTTTCCGGTGAGAATCACGGTGTCATCGGTGTAATAGAAGCGGCTGTTATCCAGCGCCGGATGGAAATGGGACTGGGTCACAATGGCAGAGTCCACTTCCTCCGGGTCGGGGATGCCGTTGCCGTTTTTGTCGTTGCCGATGGCCCATTCGTTGGTGTAGAAGGTGACGGTGCCATCGTTATTGCGATGAACGTGACCGCCCTTTGCAATGTGCTCTGCAATCTTCTGGTTCAGATTGACGGAGTTGATATCATCCCGCAGACCTACCTCGAAGACCAGCTGCATAGGAATGGCAGTTTCCTGCTCGAAGGTCTCAACGGCAGTAGGATCGTCCTCTGCCAGGGTAACACTGTAACGGACTGTGGGCAGCAGGGATGCAGGGATCTTGAACAGGACTGTCTGGTGGAGGGTCTTCAGGTTTGTACGGACCATAACCACCACGTGCATCATATCGCTGTCGCCGTTAACGCCCAGATAGCCATAGGAGCGGTTGGCGTAAACAGCGCCTGCGGGGGCGTTTTCGTAGCCGGAGTCCTTATCCCAGAAACCTACATAATTGCCGCCCGCATCTGCATACCAGCCAATATAGTTACTCCAGTTGGCGTCATCGGTGTAGTAGAGCTGCTGATCGTTATAAGCATTGTCAATCAGCTGCTGTGCCTGGGTAGTGGTAGTGCCGGGGATGCGCTCCTTAACGGTGCGAACCAGCTCGTCGCCCCGCGGGGTAGGACCATCCACTGTGCCCAGGTTGCCGTTGGTCATACCCTCGGCAACACCCTTGCCGGTGTAGAGGACCTTGTTGCCGTTGCCGTCATCCATAAAGATGCCCTTTACAGCATCTACCTGCATCATTTCACCCAACTCGTCTTCGAAGGTGACATAGCCGGAGAAGTCCGCACCGCCGCCTTCCACCAGGGTGGCATAGGTGTCGGCTTTGAGTTGGATCTCGCTTAAGATCTGGTTGAAGGAGTCCAGCAGACCCTGGGCGTTGCTGGCGTAGAAGTACTTATCCACATAGTTCATTTTTTCTACGGCAGAATCCCGGTAAACGCTCCAGCCGCCGTTGCCGCTGACGATCTGCACATTGGCGTCTGCAGTGCCGGACAGGAAGGTGTCCCAGTAACCTGTCAGGGTGCTGTTGGAGCCGGCAGGATACAAGGTGTTGGTAGCAGCGGAACTGTTTTCTGTGCCAAGACCCAGAGTCAGGAACAGCATTTGCTTTTCATCGTTGGCGTTTTCCTGATACTTTGCAGCTACGCGGCCTCTGACATAGGCAGCGGTCAGCTGGGTCATAAAGGTGATCCGGTCGGTGGTGGCAGTGCCGTCACCAATATGGGAATTGCCGATGTTATTATAGTTTGCAGTGGCGATGGTGGGTGCACCGTCGGTCATCAGAACGATGACGGGCATGCGCTCTGCGCCTGCCTGGGGCTTACCGGCGGGAACCACTGTATCAATAGAAGGATCCAGGAACTGGTTCATTGCCTGATACAGACCGTTCTGGATATATGTACCGCCGTTTGCATGCTTGGACCGATCATCCACATCGGCGCCACCCTCGGTCTTCAGACCGTTCTTAACGGAAACATTGACCGCTGTGCCGGAGGGTACATAGGTGGCGGTTTCACCGGTTGCTTCCCAGTAGCCGTTGCCAAACCAGGAGGAAACATAGCGGTAAAGCGCTGCTGTTTGCCAGGTGGTGTCCACAGACAGATACTCACCGCCGATGCCGGTGTAGCGGCCCAGAGGCAGAACCACAGTGGCGGTTGCGGGTGTGGCAGCCTCGCTGGTGGAAGCGTTGCCGGAGTAGAGCACCACGCCTACCCGGTTGTTGGTGTTCTGTTTCATCAGTTTGTCAATGGTGGCGTTGGTGGCATCCACCATTGCTTCGATCAGGGACATATCGATGCCGTTTACAGTCTGATAGCGGTTGCCCTGCCGGACTGTACCCACCTCGTAGGTATCGTCTACCATAGAGCCGGACATATCCAGCACCAGCATCGTGTCAGTGGGCGCGGAGGTATGACCGGTGATAGACATATTGGAGGCAATGGCGGACAGGGAAACCAGGAAGTTATTGCTGTCTGTCAGTGCCACGCCGGGAAGGCCTGCATTGGCAGCAGAGAAGACGGACTTGTCCGTCCAGACTGCACCGGCAAATTCCGTATCCATTTTGTCAGGACCGAAATAAGCCTTCCAGCCATCCATTGTGCTGGGGTCGGCTTTTTTACTGTCGGTGAGAACAGTCAGATTTGAATCATTCGCTGCCACGCTGAGCAGACTGGCAGGCATACTTGCCAAAACCAGCGCCAGGCAGATCACAGCGCTTATCAATCGTTTGAACAGGTTGTGTTTACGCATTGCAAATACCTCCTTAAGTAATTTTGGGGTAACTTTTATATTATTATATTATTTCTGAACTTGTGTTTTCTTATCTTCTTAACAGGTTTTCAAAAAATGCTTCGTTTGTCTGTTCCACAAAGTGCTTGAAGTTTGCCAAAACCGTCCGTCCCAGGCGGCGGAAGTCTATTGACAGGACTTTTTCGATTTTTTGCTTACGGATTTCCTCCGGAACATTGAATATTTGCATTATGCTGTCCAGAGCGCCTGTGATCCGAAGCTCGATGGGTACGCTGTAGTCTGTTGTCATTAGTGTGGCATATTCAATGCCGGAAACCAGGATCTCCGCTTCAATGTACTGCTGCTGCGTCCAGTCCGGGCAGAATTCTTTGTAAATATGCATTGCCCGCTGTGTATCATTTCTGCGAATGATCTCCAGACACATAGGGCTTGAATAGGCGGAAACGAACAGGTCCTTGGTGACCTCACTTTCCTCGCACACAGCGCTCATAGTGGCAAGCTCCAAACATACGGCAAGAAGGCTTGTCTTACCTTCTTCCTGCACCATATTTTCAATGGTCTGCCCCTGGAAGCTGCAAAGCATTTCCACAAGCTCTGCCAGCAGATGCTCCTTGGTGGGGAAGTAGTAGGTCAGATTTCCGGTGCTGATATCTAGGGTATCACAGATCAGCTTGGGGGTCGTTTGGGAATATCCCTTCTCTAAAAATAGCGTGGTGGCTGTTTGGATGATCTCATATTTTGTGGTATTTACGCGTCTGCGCGCCACACGCGTCACCTCCTGTATGCATTATAATTTAGGAATAATGCAAAATTTGGAATAATGCTATTTTGTACTAATCCAATATTAGCACAAATCCAAAAATAAGGCAAGCATTTTTTTGTATTTTTTCCAAAAGAGGAAAATTAACACAAAAATGGATGAAATACATATTTAAAATATTGAATTAGCCTTGACGGAATACTCCGTAGGGTGTATAATTACAACTGGATTGGTGCGCCCTTTTGGGGGCGAGAGATTAGAAAGAAAGGAATGCGGTTTGCTTATGGTTTCCTCTAATGTGAAAACTGTCGTTACAGACAAAGGCTCCGCAACGGTGGCGTGCAGTACCCAATGCGATTGTAAAAAAGGCTACCGGTTCGCTAAGCGCACACTGGATATTTTCCTTTCTTTTGTTGGGCTTGTCGTGACAGCCGTGCCTATGGCACTGATCGCACTGCTGATTCGGCTGGAGTCTCCCGGTTCTCCTTTTTACATACATAACCGGATAGGCAAGAATGGAAAAAAACTGCCGCTTTTGAAGTTCCGTTCTATGTATAAGAATGCAGATCAGATGTTTGAACGGTTTACGCCGGAGCAGAAGGCAGAATGGGCGCAGAATTTTAAACTGGAGAATGATCCCAGAATTACCCGGGTGGGAAAATTTCTGCGCCGGAGCAGTTTGGATGAACTTCCGCAACTGATCAATGTGCTAAAGGGTGAACTTTCCATTGTGGGCCCCCGTCCGATCGTCACGAAGGAACTGGAAAAGTACGGTGAGAATCGGGAAAAGTTTCTCAGTGCCAAGCCGGGACTGACCGGCTATTGGCAGGCATACGCCCGCAGCAACTGTACATACGAGCAGCGGATCGAAATGGAACTGACCTATGTAGAAAAAGCAAACTTCTGGTGGGACATCAAAATTATGTTTGCCACCGTTGGCGCTGTGTTCCGGGGAGACGGCGCAAAATAAGAAAAGCAGTAAGGGAATGAGATTATGCAAACAGATGCACAGAGCACAGATCCGCTGATTTCCGTAATTATGCCTGCATACAATGCAGAATGCTTTATTGGAGAGGCAATCGACTCCGTTTTATCTCAAAGCATATCCAACCTGGAGCTGATCGTAATCGACGATTGCTCTACCGACGGCACAAGAAGTCTGGTGGCAGAACTTGCAAAGAAAGACACAAGGATCTGTCCGGTGAGCAATGAAGGGAATATAGGTGTTGCAAAAACCCGCAACCGGGGCCTGGAACTTTGCCGGGGCAAATATGTAGCGCTTCTGGACAGCGACGATTACTGGAAGCCGCATTTCCTGGAAAAGATGATCGCCCGGGCGGAAGAAACAAACGCCGACATTATTTACTGTTCTTATGAAATGGTAGATGAACAGGGACAAAAAATCTGCAACGATTTTATCGTACCCCCGGAAACTACCTTTGAAGAATATATTGTCCGCAGTGTGATCACCTGTTCTACGGTTTTGGTTACTGCCGATCTGGCAAAGAACAACCGCTTCCCCACCGATATGTACCACGAGGACACCGCAATGTGGTTCCGGATTTTGCAGGAGGGAGCCGCTGCACGGGGCGTCCCGGAGATATTGGCGGCTTACCGGCAAAGAGCCCATTCCCGTTCCTCCGGCAAGCTGGTCAGTGCCATCAGAAGATGGCCTATCTATAGAAAATACCTGAAGCTGTCTGTTT
>JAZNDD010000066.1:0-4854 GCA_045587865.1 Faecousia sp. | reverse complement strand
AGCTTACCAAAATTTCAGTATTTTGGGGGCATCGAACCCCCAAAATACAGATGGGACGCCGAGGGCGGCGTCCCCTACGAACAAGCTGTCAAACAGAAATTTGACAGCCAGGGAAAAGTCGCAAAAAAATGCCGAGAAACGAGAAAAGAAAGTATGTTGACAGGTATTTCGTTCAAGTTTATACTAAATATACATTATATAATATACAGGAGGAAACCAATATGAAATGCGGATTTTGCAAAAAAGTGATCACGCCCCCTTTGGGAACACCCCTGATCGGTTATTACCGTGAGCGTCTGGCAAAGGGCGTTTGGGACGATCTGTACGCCAGAGCAGTTGCCTTTGAAGATCAGGGCGTTAAGGCAGTAATCGTGGAACTGGACATTTGCTTGGAGACTGAGGACGTTTGTGATCTTTGGCGGAAAACAGTAGCAGATTTTTGCGATATGGACGAAAATGCGGTGTTCATTTCCTGCAACCACACGCACACCGGACCGCTGACAACTGCGGACTTCGCTTCCGACAAGGTAGCAGACCCCCATTATATGGACTTTCTGGAAAAGACTATTCGGGATGCGGCCTTCTTCGCGTTTGAAGACGTAAAGCCTTCCCGGTTCTTTGTGGCAGAGAATCAAGCAAAGGGCATTTCCTTTGTCCGCCGTTACAGAATGAAGGACGGCTCTGTGCGCACCAATCCCGATGCCCAAGATCCCAATATCGAGCACGTGCTGGCAGAGGCAAACGAGACTGTCAAGCTTTTGAAGATCGTCCGGGAGGGCGGCGACGATCTTTTCCTCTTTAACTTCGGTACCCACTCCGATACCGTGGGCGGTGATTTCATCAGCGCAGACTATTCCCGCTATGCCTGCCAGGCTTTGGAGGGTGCAATTCCCGGAATCCAGGCTATGTTTATTCTTGCCCCTCAGGGTGATGTGAATCACCGGGATGTGTATAAGCCGAACATCGGTCTGGTTGGCGAAAGTGAAACCCCTGCCCACGCAAGATATATGGGTCGGGTGATCGCGGGTGCGATTTTGCAGGTGTGCGACCGGGCAGTAGAAATCGATGCTGAGGGCATCCGGTTCGGCACGGTCCACGTGGATGTGCCTTCCCATCAGGAAAATGACAAGCTGGAACGGGCGATCTATGTCAATACAATGTACGAAGCCGGCAGGGGAGAAGAATTGGTTGGCCCGGGTCAGCACTTGACGGCGATGATCGCTGAGGCTCGGCGAATCATCCGTTTGAAGGACGGTCCTTCCTCTTTTGCCAAAAAGCTGTCTGCTTTGCGTGTGGGTGATATGGTGTTTGCCGGCTATGCCGGTGAGCCGTTTACAGATATCCGCAACCGGACGGAAGCAGAGTCCCCCTTCGCAAACACAATGGTGTGCGCTCTGTTCAACGGCTCCGGCGGATACTACCCCTCCACCAAGGCATATCAGGAGGGTGGTTACGAGGTCTGCTCCTCTGCAATGGGCCCCGGCACAGACGATGTGCTGGTAAAGGGTATGACCAAACTTCTGGAAAGCCTGAAATAAACACAAGGGACTGTAAAGAAACGCATATTTTCCAGGATAAATGAATAATTTTGGGAGGTGACTCACTTGTGAGCCGCCTCCCTTATTTTATCCAATTTCTGTTTGACGCACTGTCGTGCGAATGGACAATTACGGTATTTCCTTCGGAAATGATTGAAATATAGTCCGCTTTGCGGACACATTCATTTTGCATTTTGTATTTGAAAAACCCTGGGGCAAGCGAATAACTTTTTATGCCATTTTCCTTGACCGAAAAAGAAAGGTATGATATACTAATCGGTAATAAAAAATAATTGAGAAATAACCACACAGGAGGAAAATTCTATGGCTTATTATTATCCGGAACCCAGCCACACCTTTAGCGAGTATCTGCTGATCCCCGGCTATACTTCTGAAGAATGTATCCCTGACCGGGTGTCTCTGCGCACCCCCCTGACCAAATACCGCAAGGGCGTGGAAGAACCGGCAATTTCTTTAAATATTCCCTTGACTTCTGCAATTATGCAGTCTGTATCCAACGACTCTCTGGCAATTGCCCTGGCAAAGGAAGGCGGTCTGAGTTTTATTTACGGTTCTCAGTCCATTGACTCTCAGGCAGCAATGGTGGCAAAGGTTAAGAGCCATAAGGCAGGCTTTGTGGTCTCCGCATCCAACCTGACGCCCGATGATACCCTGGCAGATGTGCTGGCACTGAAGGAAGCGAACGGTTTCTCCACTGTGGCGATCACCGATGACGGCACAGCAACCGGTAAACTTCTGGGCATCGTCACCAGCAGAGACTACCGGATCAGCCGTATGGACGGCACTGAGAAGGTATTCACCTTTATGACCCCCCGGGAGAAGATGATCGTAGGCACTGCAGATACCACACTGAAGGTTGCCAACGACATTATCTGGGAAAATAAACTTAACACCTTGCCCATCGTGGATGAAAACGATCACCTGATGTACTTTGTATTCCGCAAGGACTATGCCTCCCATAAGGCACACCCCCTGGAACTGCTGGATGACCAGAAGCGTTATCTGGTGGGTGCAGGCATCAACACCCGGGACTACGCCACCCGTATTCCCGCACTGTTGGAGGCAGGCGCAGATGTGCTGTGCATCGACTCCTCTGAGGGTTACACCTGCTGGCAGGCAAACACCATCGCCTGGGTGCGCGAGCACTATGGTGACAGCGTGAAGATCGGCGCAGGCAACGTAGTTGTCCGAGATGGCTTCCTGTTCCTGGCAAAGGCCGGCGCAGACTTTATTAAAGTTGGCATCGGCGGCGGTTCTATCTGCATCACCCGGGAAACCAAGGGCATTGGCCGGGGACAGGCTACGGCTTTGATCGAAGTGGCAGCCGCCCGGGATGAGTACTTTAAGGAAACCGGCATTTATGTGCCCATCTGCTCCGACGGCGGTATCGTCCACGATTACCATATGACCCTGGCACTGGCTATGGGTGCAGACTTTATGATGCTGGGCCGCTACTTTGCCCGGTTCGATGAGTCCCCCACACCCAAGGTGCTGGTAAACGGCGCATATATGAAGGAGTATTGGGGCGAAGGTTCCAACCGTGCCAGAAACTGGCAGCGCTACGATCTGGGCGGCAAAACCAAACTCTCCTTTGAGGAAGGCGTGGACTCCTATGTTACCTACGCAGGCAGCCTCCACGATAATGTGGAAGCAAGCCTTTATAAGGTCAAGTCCACAATGTGCAACTGCGGTGTGATTACCATCCCCGATCTGCAGCGGGATGCCAAACTGACGTTGGTTTCTTCCGTTTCCATCGTGGAGGGCGGCGCACACGATGTGACTCTGCGCGCCTCCAATCCCGGAAAATAACAAATAAGAGACTCGTTGCTTTTTGCAACGAGTCTCTTATTTGTTGTCGATATAAAATTTTCGATATACGCTTATAGCGTTTGATATATGCTACGCACGCGATATGCGCTGCGGCGTGCGAGGGGAGTTGTATCGAACACGTTGCCAAAGGCAACATATCGAATGGCGCAGCCATATATCGATTTTGCATTTTTATCGGGCAAACAGCTGGTCGATAGACCGGAAGGTATAGCCCATTTCCTCCCATTTTGTCAGCAATTCGTCCAGAATTTCGGCGTTGGTGGTGGAGGTGCTATGGAGCAGCACCACGGCGCCGTTGTGGGTACGGGGCAAAAGTTTTCCGAAGGCCTGTTGGGCAGTGGGCTGGGCGTCGTTGTTCCAGTCCACATAAGCAAGGCTCCAAAATACGGTTTTGTACCCCATTTCCTTTGCCATTTCCAAATTTTCCTCACTGTAGATCCCCTGGGGCGGACGGTAGTACTTGGGCATTTCTTTGCCGGTGGTGGATTGAAATAGGGTCTCCAGATCCGTCAGTTCCTTTTGAAATGCGGCTTTGTCAGAGAGTTTGCTCATATCGTAGTGGTGCATTGTGTGATTGCCCACAATATGCCCTTCCTCCACCATTCGCCGCACCAGATCTCCGTTTTTCTCTATGTAATTGCCCACAAGGAAAAATGCGGCAGGTACATTGTGCTTTTTCAGGGTGTCCAGAATTTTTTCCGTACAGCCGTTTTCGTAGCCTGCGTCAAAGGTCAGATACAAAACCTTTTCGCCGGTGGCTTCCGCATAGGCGGCATCATATTTTTGCAACTGCTGAATGCTGGCAGGCCCGGTGGGAAGTTGTCCTTCCGACCGAAAACAAAGCCCCCAGGCGCCTGTCTCCAGGGTTTTTCCCACGAACTGACTGATAGTTAAAGCCACTGCGGCGCACAGTGCGCCCATAAGTACAAGAAAGTCCTTTTTTCGCATAAACAATCCCTCCGTTTGCTAAAACCTATGTGCAAAAGGGAGGGATATGCATAGAATTTCGAATACCACCAAAATTCTGTTTATCGGGCGGATGCCCGATAAAAATGCAAAATGCAAAATGCAAAATGCAAAATGAATGTGTCCGCAAAGCGGACTATATTTTAATCATTTCCGAAGGAAATACCGAAATTGTCCATTGTCAATTGTCCATTGTCCATTCGCACGACAGTGCGTCAAACAGGAATTTGACAGATTTACAACAAGAAAGGCCGCGTTTTTGCAACCGCTCCCTTTGTATGGAAAAATGATTACTTATTCAGATATGCATCGATGGCGGCTGCGCCTTTCTTGCCTGCGCCCATTGCCAGAATAACGGTGGCTGCGCCGGTGACTGCATCACCGCCGGCAAACACGCCGTCCCGGGTGGTCATCTCGTTTTCATTTACGATCAGGCCGCCCTTCCGGTTGGTTTCCAGACCGGGGGTGGTGGACCGGATCAGGGGATTGGGGCTTGTAC
>JAZNDD010000065.1:0-18834 GCA_045587865.1 Faecousia sp. | reverse complement strand
GCCCTCGGCGTCCCATCTGTATTTTTGGGGTTCGATGCCCCAAAAATACAGAAATATTGGCAAACTGAAGGAAATCCGCCCATCGAGGTCGGATTTCCTGGTGGGGCGCCGAGGGCGGCGGCCCCCACGGAGCTGTTCGATAAACAGGAATTTGACGAACTGGGAAATGAAAATGGGAACAGACCGGTTGGTCTGCTCCCCGTTTTTATGCCTTTTCTATAGCTGCAATTACATCTGCCACTGCATCTGTATTAACAGCTTCCATCTGTCCATTATCGTAGCACTGTGCCACCTTGGGATCAATAGGCAGTCTAGCCAGCACCGGCAGATTAAATTCTGATGCCACCTGATCCAGTTTGCTCTTGCCGAACACTTCGATCTTCTTACCGCAATCGGGACACTCCAGATAACTGTAGTTCTCCACAAAGCCAAGAACCGGAATGTGCATCATATTTGCCATTTTCACAGCCTTGGAAACGATCATAGACACCAGATCCTGGGGACTGGTAACGATCACGATGCCGTCTACAGGAAGGCTCTGGAACACAGTCAGGGGCACATCTCCTGTTCCGGGAGGCATATCCACAAACAGATAGTCCACATCTTCCCAGATCACATCCGTCCAGAACTGCTTGACAGCACCGGCAATCACCGGACCACGCCAGACCACAGGGTCTGTGCTATTATCCAGTAGAAGATTGATGGACATAATTTGAATACCGCCTGCGGTCAAAGCCGGATACAAGCCCTCCTGGGTCGCGCCCTGACACTCTGTAACACCAAAGGCTGTGGGAGCAGAAGGACCGGTAATATCTGCATCCAGCACACCGACCCGCTTGCCCTTGCTTGCCATTGCAGATGCCAGCATTGCTGTAACGGTAGATTTACCGACACCACCCTTGCCGGACACCACTGCAATGACTTTTTTTACACTTGCCTTGGGATTCAGTTCCGCCAGCAAACTCTCCTGCTTGCGGTCAGCGCAATCACTGCCGCAAGTGGAACAATTTCCACTACATCCACTCATTTTTATTCGCTCCTTTTTTTATCTTACCGTATTATAGACCTATCTGCACAAATCGTCAAGCCTGTACTTCTTCCCACTGGGACATCAGGTCCAGCAGTACCGCTTCCTGTTTCTCTTTTTCCTCCAGAAGTCTGGTCAGTTCCTGATAGTCTGCAGCTGCCGCCTCGATTTGCGCATCGTACTGGGCAACTACGGTTTCCTGCTTTTCGATCTCCCGTTCCAGACGGCGAATCAACTTTTCCGTTTCTTTGGTGCCACCCTTGGGCTTTTCTTTTGCTTTTTTGGGCTCCGGAATGACCGCTGCTGTTTTTGCGGCGGCTTCGTGCTCCAATATAGACCGGTACTTGGTATATCCACACTTAAAATCCCGAATTGCGCCATCTTCCAACAGCCAGATGCGTTCTGCGAATTTTTCAATAAAGTACCGGTCGTGGGAAACGAACAGGAGAACCCCTTCAAATTCCTCAATGGCAGCCTCGATCCATTCCCGGGACGCAATATCCAGATGGTTGGTAGGCTCGTCCAAAATCAGAAGGTTGATCTTTTCGTCCATCAGCATACACAACCGCAGGCGGGATTGCTCACCGCCAGACAATGTTCCTACACTTTTGAACACATCTTCGCCCTGGAACAAAAATGCGCCCAGGCGGTCACGGGCGACCTGTGGGGTGCAATTTTTCTCGTAGAGCATCGTGTCGTACAAACTGCGCTCCGGATGGTCAAAATGGATGGTCTGGGGCAAGTATCCCCATTTGACGGTAGGTCCAAACTGGATCTTTCCCTGACAGTCCTCTTCCCCAAGCAAGCATTTGATAAAGGTCGTCTTTCCGGTGCCGTTATCCCCTAAAATTGCGATCCGCTCGCCGCCCTCTACCGTCAGTTCCACATTGGAAAACAGGACTCTTTCTCCATAGCCTTTTGCCACGCTTTTCATTTTGAATACCACATCACCGGAAAAATCCTTTTCCCCGAAGGTGGCTTTCATTGTTTTCTCCTTTGTGGGGCGTTTTGTCTTTTCGATGCGTTCCATTCGGTGCTGAATGGACATTGCACGACGGTACAATGTGCGGTTATTGATGCCCCAACCTTTCATCCGTTCTACTGTATAACCCAGTTGCTTTAACTTTGCCTGCTCCTGTTCATATTTTTTCAGTTGCAGGTTAAAGCGGGCTTGTTTTTCGTCAATATAAAATGAATAGTTGCCGGAATAGAATTCTGCATGCCCGTCTGTGATCTCAATGACCCGCTGGGCGATCCGGTCCAGAAAATAACGGTCGTGGGAAATAGCAAGAACCGTTCCTTTAAAACTATTGATGTATCCTTCCAGCCATTCCACACTGCGCAGATCCAGATGGTTCGTGGGCTCATCCAGCAGCAAAATATCCGTCTTTTCCAGCAGTAACCTAGCAAGATTAACTCTGGTCTTTTCGCCGCCGGAGAGGCTGTCAAAGGACTGGGTGCGCTGTTCGGAAGGAATGCCCAGACCGTTGCAGATCTTATCCACTTCCACATCCATACTGTATCCGCCACCTGCCTGAAAGCGGTTGCAAAGGGCATCGTATTCCTTTAAAAGTTCACTGCTGGCGCAGTGTGCCATTTTCTGTTCCAATTCTTCCATTTTCCGCTTGGCGGCGGTCAGTTCCTGAAAAGCAGAGCGCAGAACATCCTCCACAGTGTAGCCTGCGGGAAACCGAGGGATCTGAGAGATCAGACCCATCCGCTTATGGGGATTGATAAACACTTCCCCTTCATCATAGTCCATCTGACCGGTCAGAATATTGAAAAGTGTGGTCTTACCGCTGCCGTTGCGGCCAAGGATCGCCACCTTTTCCCCCTCCTGGATCTCAAAACTCAAATCCTCCAGCAGGTTTTCACCAATCACAAAGAACTTTGTTAAGTTTTTAACCTGTATATCGATCATTCTGCTTCTCCACTTCTTTTGTCATTGCAAGTAGGGAATACATATATGTATTCCGCGGAATGGATATATCCATTCCCTACAAGCGTGGAAACCTTCCGGACAGTATCCCGGAGATTGCCACACCAGCCTGCGGGCTGGTTCGCAATGACCATCTTCATTGTAGCTCCTGCAATATCATTATGATTTCCTCTTTTGTATACAGCAAATTCAGTGCTTCCAGCAGTGCATTTGCAGACAAATGCTCCGGCAGATCCAGTTTTTTTGCCAGTGCCAGCCGTTTTGACCGGCTGTCCGGACCGCCGGAGAGCCCCAGTTCCATAAAATCCTGTTTGGTGATGTGACCGGACTGAGAAGATGATATCTCCCCTTCAATGGTCGCCCCCGCTTTGCGCAGGCAATCCATAATAATTTCCGGTGTCATCCCTTCCACGCCCAGTTTGCCTTCTTTGCCGGGTTTTGCTTTTCGCTTTTCTTTTCCAAACTGATCGGGAATATAGGCGTGTTTCAGATACTGGGGTTCAATGGCACTCTTTAGAAAATTGCGGATCACAAACCCCGCTCCGTCTGCGTCTGTAAAAATGATCAGGCCCCGCTTTTGCGCCACTTTCCTCAATAAGTCCAACTGAGCTTTATCCTTAAAAATTCCAAACCCGGAAGTTTCCAAAATAGACGCATCCACCACTTGAGACAGGGTGTTTTTATCGTAGCGCCCTTCCACCACGATCGCTTCCACGATTTTAAGCATTCTTTGCCTCCTGTGCAAGTTGCAAAATCAGCATTTCCAGAAGCCGCTCAGGGTCGTCCAGAGAGGTTTTTATACTCCGGTCGGTTTCCAATATCCGTTCCGCCGCACGGGCATAAAAGGTCGCAGAAAAGCGTCCTGCCGCCGCCACGGTTTTTCTGGCGGGATAGTCTTTCATTCCGGTCAGGCGCATCAGATCCTGGGCCGTTTTGCCGCTGTCCAGCAAGATCCGGGCAGTACTTAATTTTCTGAAATGGTTGCCCACTGCGCCCAGGATCATCAGTGGTACTTCCTGCATTTTTATAAGTTGACGGAGTTTTACCAAGGCCTGTCCATAATCGCCCTGGCTTAGGCAATCTGTCATCTGAAACACGACTGCATCCAGAACAGGCTCAACCACTGCATCAATATCTGCTTTGCAGATCACATCTGCGCCGGAATAGGCACAAATCTTGGAAATTTCACTGCTTAAGGCGGTCATCGTTCCGTCGGTTATATCAATTAAATAGGCGCAAAGTTCCTGGGGAATTCGTTTTCCTGCCGCTGCAAAATGCCGGGAGATCCAGGCGATCAGATCCCGCTGATCCTGCTTGGCAAATTCCACGATCAGTGCCAGGTCGGAAATCACATCCCACAGTTTAATGCGCTTATCCGGTTTCCAGTCCACTGTTTCGTATGTGAAAACCACTGTACAGTATTCCGGGATATCCGAAAGCAGTTGGGTCATTTTCTCCCGGTCTGTTTCCGGCAACTTAAACAGATCCACTTCGTCCACCCAGACCATTGTATGCTCTGCCATCATCGGCAAATTTTCCACTGCTTCTGCAAAATTCCGGATGTCAAAATTCTCGCCGGAGAGTTTATGGTAGTTAAAAGATTCCGTCAGTTTATCTACCAGAATTTTACGAAGTTGCCCCAGATAATGGTTCATCAGGAAGGTTTCTTCTCCGTGGAAAATATAGAGTCTGCCCAGGTTCTTTTCCCGGATGGCAATTTTCAGTTCCTGTATGCTATTTTGCATTTGTGCCTGTTTTGCCATAGCCCTACGCTCCTATCGTAATGGTTCCTTCCAGGTCTGTTCTCAGAACAGTACATCCGAAAGTTTCAAATCTTTCCAGTGTGGCCGGTGACGGGTGACCAAAGGGATTGTTCTGTCCCACCGAGATGATCACCACAGACGGGGATGTATGCCGCAACAGTTCCACTGCTGATGAGGTATCTGCGCCGTGATGACCGGCAATCAAAATTTCCAGTTCCGGAAGTTCCGTTTGCTTCATCAGCGCCCGTTCCCCGGTAACGGTACGGTCTCCGGTAATCAGTATATCATAATCTTTCGGCTGAAACAAGATACATAAACTGCTTTCATTGTCCCTTTTGTTTGCATCTGCTGCAAAAACAGTCAAATCTCCCTCCGCGATTTGGTATACTGTGTCCGGTTCGATCCAGCAAATACTTGGAACCTCCATTTCAGACAAGGTCTGACGGAGTATGCCTGTATCCTGAACATCCGGAAGATACAGGCAATCGGCTGATATTCTCGTAAGCAGCAGTGGAATACCTCCGGTGTGATCCACATCAAAATGGGTCACGATAATACCGTCAAGTCGAGTGATCCCAAGTGAAAGCAGATATTGCGCCGCGGCATCTGCTGCCTGTTTCGGGGTATCACCGCCACAGTCTACCAGATAAAAACGGTCTTCATTTTGCAAAACGATGCTTTGTCCCTGACCCACATCCAAAACCGTTACCCGAAAATCGTCCACTCTTGTTTCCAATTGGGACGCCGTCAAAGACACACCCAGTGTTAAAAGGATACAACCGGCAAACAAAACCGGGCGTTTCTTTTTACTCAGCCAAAATGCCCCAAACAGCACATAACAGAAAATCAGCCACGCCACAAGATAAACACTGTTTATATAAACGGCGGCAAATGGCAATTTGCTCAAGGCTTTCGCCACAATCAGCACAAAACGGATCAACCAGCCGGTACACCAGGCAATTGCCTTTCCCGCCGGCAACCAGATTCCCCCGGCAATGCATCCCAGCATTATTCCGTAAAAGATAAAAGAAATAATCCAGAGGATCAAAAGATTGCTAACTATTCCCACAAGGCTTACACAGCCAAAATACCAGGCACACAAAGGTATGGTGGTGACCATCGCACCCAATGTTACAGAAACCGAACCGCAGACCCACCGTATCAGGCGGGCGCGGACGGTTTTTCCCTTTGCCGGTCCAAGCCGCTTCTCATCCAGTAAGTAATGGCTGATTTTCTGGGAAAAGAGAAAAATGCCCACCAAACAGGCGGCAGAAAGTTGAAAACTGACGGATGTAATGGTTTGAGGATTGACCAGAAGCATTGTAACCACCGCAAAAGACAGTGCGGTAGGCGGATCATATTCCCGGTTCAGGAGCATTGCCAAAATCATCAGTGCCTGCATAATACAGGCCCGGGTAATGGATGGGGTAAACCCAGCAACCGCAGCAAATAACAGCAGTACCGGAATTCCGATTGTTGCCGTCAGTCCCCGGCGTTTGCCTGCCAGCAGGTACACAAAAGAAAACAATATGGAAACGTGCAAACCGGAAACAGCAATTATGTGGCGTAAACCGCTGACTTGAAATGCGGTATCTTCCTCATAGGTCAGTAGACTACTGTCGCCCAAAAGTAACGCTCTGGCAAACCCAACCACATCTTCCGAAAAGATCTTATCCATCCGTGCAGTGATCTGATTGCGAAGTCTTACCCCCAGATATTCCAACTTCCCCGGATTGCCAAGTGTAACAACCGGGTCATCCTCACAGTACGCCAGCAGAAAAATTCCCTTTCCCTGGTGGTAGGTTTCTTTCTGGACGCCACCGGCTGCCGTATAGCGCAAGCGAAAACTGCCTGTAACCCGGTCACCGGGATTTAGAATTCGGTCTTCATCCAGATAGACGCAGATCCGGTATGTTTTGTTTTCGATCTGGATTTTACCTTCTGTAACTGTGCCATAATCCAGATTGAAACTATAGTCGGTTATTTCCACACTGATGTTTTCTGTCAGCCCATCTACTTTTCTGGCAGTAGACAAATACAAACAATCATAGCCAAACAGCCACAAAAAGCAAACAACCAAGCCCCACGAGGCGGCCGCGGTTTGTTTTGCACGCCTGGACTCCCGAATTCCCAGTAAAATTGCGCAAGGTATGCAAAAGCCTGCAGCCAAAAGCAGCCAAATACCATAGGACAGATAGATGCCCAAGGCACAGGCTGCCGTAAAGCCAATGGCAAACCACATTAGTTTTCGCACTGCGCTTTTCTCCTTTAAAGATGGTTTAAGGACTGTTGCAAATTATGCCTTTGCAACAGTCCCTTAAGTCTTAAACTTTGGATAAAACGAAATCGTCTACCAATGCCAGAGCATCGTCGATCTTGTTTGCATCCTTGCCGCCACCCATTGCGGAGTCCGGCTTGCCGCCGCCGCTGCCGCCACAGGCAGTGCAGACCAGTTTTACCAGATCACCAGCCTTAATTCCCTTTGCCACTGCGTCTTTACCGCAAACAGCCAGGAAGGTGATCTTACCATCATTCACACTGGACAGAACTGCCACCACATCAGAAGCCTTGTCCCGCAGGGTGTCACCCATCTGCCGCAATTTTCCTGCATCTGCATCGGGCACATTGGCGGTAATCACATGGAATCCAGCCACTGCTCTTGCTCCGAACAGGAACCGGTCTGCCTCACCGGCAGTCTCCCGTGCCTTAATAGACTCGATGGTCTTTTTCAGTGTCTTGATCTCGTCGATCTGGCTTTCCAATTTGGATGCAAGTTCGGCGGGTTTTGTCTTCAGTATCGCACAGGCATCATACACCCGCTGACGCGCCAGTTCCATTTCCGCAAGGCAAGCCTTACCGGTAATTGCTTCAATTCTGCGGACACCGGAGGCAACACTGCCTTCGCTTTCGATCCGGAATGGGCCGACCTTCGCGGTGTTATCCAGATGGGTACCGCCGCAAAGCTCAATGGAATAGCCGCCCATATTGACCACACGGACCGTATCGCCGTACTTTTCGCTAAACAGTGCCATCGCACCCATTTCCTTAGCCTTTTCGATGGGCATTTCCCGCACATCAATGCCGTAGCCCTCCAGAACGGCAGACTGAACGATTGCATCGATCTTTGTCAGTTCCTCGGGGGTCACAGCAGAATAGTGGCTGAAGTCAAAACGCAGACGGTCCGGCTCTACCAGAGAACCTGCCTGGTGAACATGGTCGCCCAGAACGGTCTTGAGAGCCTTTTGCAGCAGGTGGGTTGCAGAGTGGGCACGCATAATTGCCTTGCGCCGTTCCACATCGATGGATGCAAGAACCACATCATCTGTCTTGATCGTGCCGCGGACCATCTTACCGCTGTGCAGATATTTGCCGCCCTTGTCCTTCTGGACATCGGTAACCTGGAAGCGGCTCTCGCCCACCAGGATGACGCCGTGGTCAGCAGCCTGACCACCCATTTCTGCATAGAAGGGGGTCTTGTCCAGGACGACAATGCCCTGTTCGCCGCCAGTAATAGAACCGGTCACTTCCTCACCAACACATACTGCCAAAACCTTTGCTTCGCAGTTTACCACATCATAGCCCACAAAATTGGTAGGTGTGGTATCCAGGCCCAGATCAATACCTGCCCAGCCCAGATCACCCAGTGCTTTCCGAGCCTCCCGGGCGCGGATGCGCTGCTCTTCCCGGCAAGCGGTAAAGCGATCCATATCCACGGTCATACCCTCGTCTTCCAGCATTTCCACTGTCAAGTCGATGGGGAAACCATAGGTATCTGCCAGCAGGAAGGCATCGTCACCGGAGAACACAGTCTCACCCTTTGCTTTATGGCCGGCAAGTTTTTCGCCGAAGATCCGCATACCGGTATCGATGGTACGGGCAAAATTTTCTTCCTCGTTCTTCACCACACGGATGATGTGCTCCGCACGCTCCCGCAGATAGGTGTAGTGGCTCTCATTTTCCTTAATGACAGTTTCCAGCACCTCAAACAGGAAGGGCTTATTCACGCCCAAGAGTTTGCCGTGACGGGCTGCCCGGCGAAGCAGGCGGCGCAGAACATATCCTCTGCCCTCGTTGGTGGGCTGAACGCCGTCAGCGATCATAAAGGTGGAAGCACGGATATGGTCGGTGATCACACGCAAGGAAACATCGGTCTTGGTGCTCTGGCCGTAGGATGCACCGGTGATGGCAGTGACGTGGTTGGTGATATTCATAACCGTGTCCACATCAAACAGGCTGTTTACATCCTGGCAAACAACAGCCAGGCGCTCCAGGCCCATACCGGTATCAATATTCTTCTGTATCAGCTCGGTGTAGTTGCCGTTGCCGTCATTATCGAACTGGGAGAACACATTGTTCCACACTTCCATAAAACGGTCGCACTCGCAGCCTACCTTACAGTCAGGACTTCCGCAGCCGTACTTCTCGCCCCGGTCATAGTAAATTTCAGAGCAAGGGCCGCAAGGACCGGAGCCGTGCTCCCAGAAGTTATCTGCCTTGCCGAAGCGGAAGATCTTCTCCGCAGGAACTCCAATCTCTTTGTTCCAGATCTCGAAGGCTTCCTCGTCATTTTCATAGATAGAGGGGTACAGGCGATCTTCTTCCAGACCAACTACCTTGGTAAGGAACTCCCAGCTCCAGGCAATGGCTTCCCGCTTGAAGTAATCACCAAAGGAGAAGTTGCCCAGCATTTCAAAGTAAGTGCCATGACGGGCAGTTTTGCCGATATTTTCAATATCACCGGTGCGGATGCACTTTTGGCAGGTACAAACACGGCGGCGGGGGGGCTCTACCTCACCCTTAAAATAGGGCTTCATAGGTGCCATACCAGAGTTAATCAAAAGTAAGGATGCGTCATTTTGGGGGATCAGCGAAAAACTGGGCAGACGCAGATGCTCCTTACTTTCAAAGAAAGACAAAAACATTTCGCGCAGTTCATTTACGCCATACGCTTTTTTAGCCATTGGAATTTACCTCCATAAATTATACGAACATAAAACCGCCCCCTGTGCAGTGCGCACAAGGGGCGATGAAAATCGCAGTACTACCCTAATTCACTGCATAGGCAGTATCTCAGGTAATTTTATCATAAAAGGCGAAAAAGTCAACCTTTTACAGAAAAAAGAGACTTAAAATCTGTTGCCGCCAATATGCCGCACACCACCACTACACCGGCGCAGATCAGGGTTAGCGGATTTAACACGCTTGTGTCTTTCAAAAGGATCACTGTAAATACAATTGCCCAGGAGGTGTATGTAATATTCAGTGCCATTGCCTTGGATGCGCCGACCTTTGCAATGGTCCGATAATAGCACAAATAAGACAGGCTTGCACATAACGCAGCAAGGAAGATCGTAGGCAGTACTGCCCCGGTTCCCTCCCGCAGAAGTCCGGCTGCAAACCCAGTTCCGCCGATTGCCGGCAAAATCAAAAATCCGTACACAATGCAGGAAACACTCTGGCGTATCCACAAAGCCGTTTCACTTTTCAGTTCCGGTGCTTTCAGGCATTTTGCCAAGATCACCGCTTCGATTCCCCAGCCAAGGGCACACATCACAGCGCCAAGAAGTCCCAGAAAAACATTGGTCACATTCAGACTTGGAGAACAACTCAGTCCGTAAACACCAAAAAGTGCCGCCGCAAGGAATAACCACTGATACCATTTTACCTTTTCCTTCAGGAAGAAAAATGCCAGTGCTGTGCCAACTGCGGGATAGACGGCGCTTGCCACTGCACCGACAGATGCGCCCATAAATTTCACTGCCATTACATAGCCGGTCATTCCCACCGGTCCGCCAATGGCAGAGGCAAGCACCAAAAACCAAAAGTTTTTTGTTTTCAAAAATGCACTCAGTTTTTTCACGTTACCCCGGATGGCATTGTAGATTAACATCAGCAATGCAGAAAAAGCATCGTGGAAGAAGGTTGCTGCAAAAGGTGCCAAAAAGATTGCCTGCTCAGTTTCAATCAGTGGCGACATATTCAGCGCCAAACCTAAGATCACTGTTTCCAGTGCCCACATAATACCTGCAAATATTCCTGTAACCATCTTAAATCAACTCCGGCAAAAACGAAACATCCGGCACAACCGTTTCAATGTGCTTACGCAATATCTGCTTATTTCCCTCGGTTTTTGCCACACCGATCATAGAAATACCTGCATTTTGGGAAAATTCCACATCTGTAATTGTGTCGCCTACCATCAGTATCATTTCCTTTTTCAGCGCAAACCGCCTGCAAAAATCCTCTGCACAGGCAGGATCCGGTTTTGTGGGAAGGGTTCCATCATCAGTGTAGATAACATCAAACAATTCTGTGATTCCTAAGGTATTGAGACATTTAATGGTCATTTCCCGGTTATCTGTGGTAACCACAGCAAGTTTTATGCCCCGGTCTTTCAGGCACTGCAGTGTTTGCTTCAGGTTTTCACAAGTGGGGAGAATTTTTCCCGCACCGGAACATTTTACATACATATCCTCCACCAGTTTTACCGTTTCCGGCAGTGTGCCCTGGTAGCCGTGTTGCTTCAAAACATCGTAAACGATTTGTCCCATTTGGGCGTAAGTTCCCTTGCAGACCACGCCTTCAATAGAAGTAACGCCATTGTGGACACCGAAGGGTTCCAGGATTTCACGCAGGGGAATATCCGGCAAAAATGTGCGCTTCAAAACCTCTGAGATTGCTTCAATGGAGATATCCAGCCAAAAGGCATCAAAGTCAATAAGCGTTCCGTCTTTATCGAAAATACTCGCTTCCATTTTACATCCTCTTTTTCAAATATGCGCTTCCAGCCAGGCTTTCATAGAAGCGCGGCCTTCTTCGGTCATCGAGAAGGTCTGCTCCCCTTCTACAGTGCTTTTTTCAAAGCAAAACGGTCCGTGCCAGAATTGGGCGGTGATGGTGCTTTGCTCCATATCCACTTCCTTCTGGGTCTTCATAACCACACTGGGCTTTATGAGATAACGAAAAGCCTTGCAAGAGCCGGTAAAGGTATTATCCATCGCAAAGGTATGAAGGGTGGGAATAAACAGGTCTTCCATCTCAGTCAACCAGCGCCTCCATCTCGTCGAGCAGTGTGTCAAACAGGTCCAGCGCCTGCTGTACCGGTTCAGGGCCTGTCATATCCACGCCTGCGCCCTTGAGCAGGTCAATGGGGCTCTTGGAACAGCCACCGGACAGGAACTGCATATAATCCTTAACTGCCGGCTCGCCCTCCTTTAAGATCCGCTGTGACAGGGCAATGGCAGCAGAATAACCGGTAGCATACTGGAACACATAGTAATCATAGTAGAAATGGGGAATTCTTGCCCATTCCACTGCGATCTGATCGTCTACCACCATATCCGGTCCGAAATACAATTCGTTCAGGCGGCGGTATTCGGAGCTAAGCACATCCGGGGTCAGGGTCTGACCCTGACTAACCATTTTGCCGATATTCAGCTCAAACTCCGCAAACATTGCCTGACGGTACAGTGTACCCTTAAACTGCTCCAGGAAGTGATTGATCAGGTATGCGCGCTCCTTTTTATCGGTGGTCTTATTCAAAAGATATTCCATCAGCAGTGCTTCGTTGCAGGTGGATGCCACCTCTGCCACAAAGATCACATAGTCTGAATCAATATGGCTCTGGTATTTATTGGACAGATAGGAGTGCAGGGCGTGACCCATTTCGTGGGCAAGGGTAAACTGGCTGTCCAGTGTGCCGGTGTAGTTCAGCAGCACATAAGGGTGGACCGGTGCGCCGGCAGAGTATGCGCCGCTGCGCTTGCCCTCATTTTCATACACATCGATCCAGCGGTTTTCAAAGCCTTCCTTCAGGATCGCCCGGTATGCTTCGCCCATAGGGGCAAGGGCATCATAGACAGTCTGCTTTGCTTCAGCAAAGGGGATCTTCCTGTCCACATCGGAAACCAGAGGGGCATACACATCGTAGAAATGCAGCTCGTCCACGCCCAGCAGCTTTTTCCGCAAACGCACATAGCGGTGCATCTTATCTAAGTTTTTGTGAACTGCTTCGATCAGGTTCAGGTATACAGAGGTAGGCACATTGTTGCCGTCCAGAGATGCCTCGAAGGCACTATTGTAATTTCTCGCCTCTGCAAAGAATTTCAGCTGCTTATTCTGGGCATTGAGCAAGCCTGCAGCCGTATTTTTGAAGGCGTCGAAGCCCTGATACAGGCTATCATAAGCATTTTTCCGCAAGGTGCGGTCGGTGCTTTCCTGAAGCGTGGCAAAGGTTCCCTGACTGACGGGGTGCTTATTTCCCTGGCTGTCCTGGGCATCGCTAAACTTTAGATCTGCATTGGAGAACATTCCGTAAATGCCGCTGGGAGACTGTGCCATTTCGCCGGCAGCCGCCAGCAGTTTTTCTTCCTTCGGGGAAAGAATATGATCCTTAAACCGGCGCATATCCGTTAAATAACGGCGGAAATGCTCCAACTCCGGGCAATCCTTATAAAATTGCTCCAGTGTTTCATCGGAAATTGCCGTAATTTCCGGTGTTTCAAAGCTGAGCGCTGCATTCATACCAACGGCAATACTCATAAACTTGCCAACATAGCCCTGATACTTGGCGTTGCGGGTGTCCTCGTCGCTTTTACGCATTGCGTAGTGTCCAAGAAGTCCGCTTTTTTCGTTGGCAGCCTCCATTTTATGGAGAAATGTGTATAGGGTCTGTCCGCTTTCAGACAAACGGCCTGCGTAGGCTGCAAGATCCTTTTGATCCTCCTCCAGTGTGGCCAGCGCCTGCTCCCAGGCTTCATCGCTGCTGTAGATGTCCTCAAGCCGCCATTTATCCTCTGCCGGGATATCTTCGCGTTTTTTAATGGTGTTTTCCATAATCTTCTCCTTTATCTGCGGCAATGATCCGCTTCATTGCTTCAATGCCCACCTTGATGGCAGCAGAGGTATCCTCTGTCATAGGCATTTGCAGCCCTGCCTTTTCCCGTTCCTGATTCCAAACCGTGTGGAAGCAGCTTCCGCAGCGCACGCCCAGTGCCGCCGCAACCACAAAAAGTGCTGCCGATTCCATTTCGCTGGCCTTTACGCCCAGCCGCTTATAGCTTTCCCATTTATCCAGCAGCATATAAGATACCGGTGACTTTTCCGGGCTATGCTGCCCATAAAAGGAATCCTTACACTGAACAACGCCTGTATGGGTGCGGTAGCCCAGTGCCTCGCCGGCAGCTTTTAGTGCCATAGCGATCTCAAAATCCGGCACGGCAGGAAATTCCGCAGGGGCGTACTCAAATGAGGTATGCTCAAAGCGCACTGCGCCGGTAGCCACAACCACATCTCCCGGCAGCACATCCATTGCAATGCCGCCGCAAGTACCGATCCGGATAAAGGTATCCACACCCATATTGTGCAGTTCCTCCATCGCAATGGAGGCAGAAGGTCCGCCGATGCCTGTGGAGCAAACGCTCACCTTTTCTCCCAGCAGGAAGCCAGAATAGGCATTAAACTCCCGGTTCATTCCAATATGTACCGGGTTTTCAAAATGGGCAGCGATCGCCTCACAGCGGCCCGGATCACCGGGCAAAAAGCAATATCTGCCCACATCCTCCGCATTACAGCGAATGTGAAATTGCGTTCCGATATCCTGCATAATAAATCCTCCTTAAAACAGGCTGATCTGGTTTGTTTCCGGCAGGCTGCCAAAAGCACCTGCTTCCTTAAGCATTTGAATATGGGTCTTACTGACCTTGGGACAGGCAATGGAAAATTCCTCAATGGACAAAAAGTGCTTGCCTTCTCTGCCGTTTACAATATCGAAGGCTGCATTTTCTCCCAGTCCACCCACTGCCACAAAGGGCGGGCGAAGCTTGCCGTCCTCGATCACAAAGTTCAGTGCCTCGCTCTTATAAATATCGATGGGCAAAAATTCAAAGCCGCGAAGGAAATATTCATATGCCACTTCCAGGGTGATCAGCAGGTTTTTATCCTTTGCAGACGGCTTTTCCATCTCCTCGATCGCCTTGATATGGGCTTTGACCTGCTCGATATTTCCGGTCATCATTGCCGCATCAAAATTGCCCTTCTGACTGCGGCGGTAGAAATATGCCGCATAGAACGCCAGGGGGTGATTGACCTTAAACCAGGCGATCCGGAATGCCATCATAACATAGGCAACAGCGTGGGCTTTTGGGAACAGGTACTTGATCTTTTTACAAGAACCGATATACCAGTCCGGTACGCCTGCATCGATCATCTCCTGCTCCGCACCGTCCGGCAAGCCTCTGCCCTTACGAACCGATTCCATAATCTTGAAGGCGCGCTTTTCCGGGATGCCGCAGGAGATCAGGTAGATCATAATATCGTCACGGCAACCAATGGTCTGATCCACCTTTGCCGTGCCGGAAACGATCAGGTCCTTGGCGTTGCCCAGCCACACATCCGTGCCGTGGGTATAGCCGGAAATACGCACCAAAAAGTCAAACTTTGTGGGCTTGGTGTCCAGCAAAACCTCACGGGTGAAGCGAGTATTGAATTCAGGCACAGCCACTGCACCGGTAGGTCCTAAAATGGGATCGTTCTCGTAACCCAGCACCTTAGAGGAGGTAAAGATGGACATAGTATCCTTGTCATCCAAGGGAATCCCCGTTGCCACCACGCCGGTCATATCCTCCATTTTGCGGATCATTGTAGGGTCGTCGTGACCCAGCATATCCAGCTTCAGGAGGTTTTCCTCCATAGAGTGGTACTCAAAGTGGGTGGTGATCTGGTCGCTTTCCGGGTCATCCGCCGGGTGCTGCACCGGGCAGAAATCCCATATTTCATTTTCCTGAGGGATAACCACAAGACCGCCCGGGTGCTGACCGGTGGTCTGGCGCACATCCATACAGCCACTGATGAGCCGGCTTTCTTCCGCCTTGCTGACGGACCGTCCCCGCTCCTCCAAATATTTTTTCACATAGCCGTAAGCAGTCTTATCGGCTACCGTACCCACAGTACCTGCCCGGAAAACGTGGGATTTTCCGAACATTTCCGTACAGTAGGCGTGGGCGCGGGACTGATACTCACCGGAGAAATTCAGGTCGATATCCGGCACCTTGTCACCGCCGAAGCCCAGGAAGGTCTCAAAGGGAATGTTAAAGCCTTCCTTTTCAAAGGGCGTACCGCATTTGGGGCAAACCGCATCCGGCAGGTCGGCGCCGCATTCAAAGCCCTTGGGTACATCAAATGTGGTGTATTTACAACTTTCATTGGGGCAGCGGTAGTGGGGCGGGAAGGAATTGACCTCCGTAATGCCCGACATATAAGCAACAATGGACGAGCCAACAGAGCCACGGGAGCCTACCAGATAGCCGTTTTCCAGAGAATTCTGCACCAGTCGCTGGGCAGACATATAGATCACATCGTAGTGACAGTTGATGATATCGCCCAGCTCTGTTTCCACGCGCTTGACGATCAATTCCGGAGGATTTTCCCCATAGAGCCGGTGCATTTTTCCGTACACCAGGGCTTTTAAGTCCTCGGCGGAATTTTCAATGGTGGGCGCAAACAGATTGTGTGGCACAGGGCGGACCGTTTCGCACATATCCACAATGGTATTGGGATTGGTAATGACCACTTCCTGCGCCTTTTCTTCGCCCAGATAGCTAAATTCCTCCAGCATTTCATCGGTAGTGCGGAAATACAGGAGGTTATCGTTATCCGCATCGGAAAAGCCCTTGGAGGCAAGCAGAATATGCCGGAAAACCTCATCCTCCGGGTTCAGGAAATGCACATCGCCGGTGGCTACCACCATTTTGTTCATTCGTTCACCCAATGCCACAATATCCCGGTTAAACTGATAGAGGTCTTCCGGGATGCCGGCAATGGGCTCCTCCCCTTCCTTCTTGGGGGTGAGCATAAAGCGGTTGTTGGAAACCGGCTGGATCTCCAGGTAGTCATAGAAGGATGCCAGCCGCTCCAGTTCTTCCTGGTGCTGCCCTTCAATCACCGCCTGGAACAACTCATTATTCTCACAGGCAGAGCCCACCAGAATACCCTCCCGCAGCTTCATTAGCTCGGATTTGAATATCCGGGGGAATTTTTTGAAATGAAGCAGATTTGCTTCGGATATCAGCTGATAAAGGTTGCGCAAGCCCAGCTGATTTTTTGCGAACAGCACAATGTGCTGGCACTTCATTGCGGTGGGGTGATTGCGACGGAACTGAGGACGCAGGGGAAGCATCGCTGCATTGATGGACTGCACATCCGCTACGCCAATTTCCTGCAGCTTTTCTATGAGCTTGCTCATAATCGCGCCGCAGGTAAGGGCATCGTCTCCTGCCCTGTGGTGGTTAAAGTCTGCCAGGGAGAAGTGCTTTGCCACCACATCCAGAGAGAACCGATGCAGATCCGGCATCAAATTCTGAGAAATGGTCAGTGTATCCACACTGGTAAGGTCATATTTTATATTTTGCGCTTTGCAGGCGTGCTGAATAAAGGTGGTGTCAAAATCCGCATTGTGGGCAACCAGCACGCGACCGCCCACAAATTCCAGAAATTCCGGCAGTGCCTGTTCGATCTTCGGCGCACCCTTGAGCATTTCGTCCGTAATGCCGGTCAGCTCTGTGGTACGCTTTTCAAGGGGCATTCCCGGGTCAACAAAGGTCTGGTAGCGGCTAATCTCCTTACCGCCGCGCATCAGCACTGCGCCGATCTCGATGATTTTGTCCCGGCGGGCATACAGGCCGGTAGTCTCCAGATCGAAGGCAACATATTCTTCATCGAAGGTCATATTCTGATCGCCACGGACAGCAAGGGTATCGTCCAGGTCGTTAATATAATAGCCCTCGCAGCCATAGAGGATCTTAATGGTCTCATTGGTGCCTGCCACCTTCGGTCCGCCGCCCCAAGCTTCTACTGTATGTAAAGCATCCGTAAAGGACTGGACACAGCCGTGGTCAGTTATGGCGATTGCCCGATGTCCCCACGCCGCCGCCTGCTTAATGGCTGCATCGGTATTGGTCAGGGCGTCCATCATACTCATACGGGTATGCAGGTGCAATTCCACCCGCTTTTCTCCCTGGGCAGTATCTGCCCGCTTGGGCATCTGTCCGGGGATAATGGCAAAGGGTTTGAGTACGATCTCGTTCGTAAAGTTATCCACCTGCAGTTTGCCCTGCACCTGGACTACACTACCCTTCTTAATGCCTTCCAAAATGGGCTTTGCGTCCTTATTTTCCAGGAAACGGCTGACACGGATGGCAGAGGTATTATCCGTAATGTCAAAATTGATCACCGTTGCATTGCGCTTGGTCAGTTCCTTATGCTCGATTTGGAACACCTTGCCCTGTACGATAATCATACCCATATCCAAAGAAAGTTCCTTCATCGGTGTGGGCTGACCCTTAAAGGGTTTTCCGTAAATTGCGTTTGTTTCCTGGGGCTTCTCTTCCTTCTTAACAGAAGGGGCTCCGGCTTCCGGCAGTTCGTCGATCATTGTACTGCGCATTTTTTCCATTGCTTCAAAAAGAGCCTTGCCTTCCAGTTTCTCCCCTGCGTGGATCTGGATATCCACTTGGGAAGAAAATTTTTGGTGCAATATTTCCTGTACAGACCGGACACATTCCAGGAGTGTATCCTTACCGTTCGCCTTCAGGTGGATATGCAGGGTCGTCCCCTCCCATTCCCATTGGGCGCCTGCTAAAGAACCGCGGCACATTGAATTCTGCCGAACAAACATTGCCATCAGTTCCTCCGGCTCAATGGCAGTCATCTGATGAGCCGGGCAAGTGGAGATCAGTTCCAAAGAAGTAAGGCCGTATTCTTCCGAAATGGTCAGTGCTTCCCGGTCCAAAAGTCGCTGAGGAATATACTTTTCCGAGTAGATCGCTACAGAAACTTTCCGCCCTTCCGGATCAATATCTGCAGCAACAACGGCCGCCTGAGATAAAAGCTCTTTTATCCCTTCAGGCGGCTGGTACTGAGAAAACATATTCAGAAAAAATACTTGTTCACTCATAGCTTCCTCTTTATGTGTCAAATTCCTGTTTATCGAATAGATTCGTAGGGGACGCCGCCCTCGGCGTCCCAACAGGAAATCCGACCCCGATGGGCGGATTTCCAGCAGCTTGCCAATATTTCTGTATTTTGGGGGCATCGAACCCCCAAAATAC
>JAZNDD010000064.1:0-9310 GCA_045587865.1 Faecousia sp. | reverse complement strand
GCCCTCGGCGTCCCATCTGTATTTTTGGGGTTCGATGCCCCAAAAATACAGAAATATTGGCAAACTGCAGGAAATCCGCCCATCGAGGACGGATTTCCTGATGGGACGCCGAGGGCGGCGTCCCCTACGAATCTGTTCGATAAACAGAAATTTGACAGTTTTATAAGGCAAGCATACATTGCAGTTATTTTTCAACGTGTGCTTTTTCATTTTGCATTTCATTCCACAGCCGTTCCAGCAGGTCGCCCTGCAAGTAGAAGGTGGTTTCAAAGTGCGTAATTTTGTCTGTGTTTCTGTCCCACAGCAGGATCAGTTTCGGTGGGAACTCCTCATCCCCTTCCCAAAATTGCAGCAGCACCGGGAAAAAAGGTGTCACCTGAAATTTACAGGTCACATCTGCGCCTGCCATTCGGGGCTGCAGGACGCCGCCCAATTTTTCACAGGCGGCTTTCACATCTTCCAGACGGCCGTTAAACCTGGCAGCATACTTTTTTGTAAAAGTCTCTGTATTGGTTATCCCAGTTACCACAAAGTTTCCCACGGTGCACCACTGTCCCAGCAGTGCCGGTGCATCCGTGCCCTCGTGATAGCACAGTAAATCGTAAACGGTCATTACGGTACTGTACGCCCGGCATTGTTTCCATTGGCTGCCGATGTATTCTTCAATCCCCCCGCTTTTTCTGCAGATACGAAAAGGGGTATTCAAATAGTTCAGATAAATATATCTTTCGTCTGCTTTCAGGCAGAATTTCCGGATCAGCCGCTGCTGATCGTACCGGAGAAATACCTGCTTTGCCATATCCACCTGAAGATCATAATTATCCATAACTAAGCCCTCAGTCCAGGCAGTAAAAAGGTGTCAGATCCCGGTTGCGGTACTCGTGCTTTTCATAGTAACCAATAAGCCCGCCCTGGGCATCCCGCAAGGCGATCATATACACATCTTTGTTTTCCTTTTCATTATAAAAAGTATGTACACTGCTATGCGCCGTGTTTGCCTGAAACCACGCAAGCACCTGATTGATGGTCTCTTTAGACTTGGGGCTATGGCAGTTTAGCAGACTTTTTCCCAGCAATGCCTGACCACCAAATTTATCGTACCGCTGGCAGGCAGCCGGATTCATATAGATGATCTTATGCTCTGTATCGCAGATCACAACTGCACTGGTATCCTGATCCACCAGACTTTTGAAATAATCATAAAGTTCCATAAACGGTTTCCTCTCTTTCCCATCGCAGGTGGGTTTGCTTTCCTATTATAGCACGCAAATATACACCTTGCAATGGCATAATGTGCCCGTAACACAGGCCGTTCCCTACAAACATAATTGTCAATTTTCAATTCGTCAAACAGAAATTTGATAGATTTATAAGCAAGGACGCGTTGCAGTTTGGTTTGCAACGCGTCCGTTTTGATTAAATTGGGGGAACCGGGGTGGGGCGCGCCGGGTCAAAAACTTCGCTGACTTCAAAAAGGTCCTCCAGCATACCGGGGTTATAATACATCCGGTAGCCGTCTAAGTTTCTGCGGCCGCCACGGTAATAGTTGGTACCCATCTGGTTCCAGTAGACAGAGCCATCCACATTGAAGAAATAGCGGTAGCCATCTTCATACAGGGCGCTGAATTTAGCATTATCAAAGGAATATTTTTCAACCCCAGCCACATCGGAGCCGTGGGGATAGAGGATAATATCACACGGACCGATGATCGTCTCCACTGTGTTTTCCCATTTATCCGAGTCTTCACGCACCCGGTCCGCGGAGATATTTCCGTAAGCAGGATGTCCGTAGGAGTGGCTTGCCAGAATCCAGCCGTGATCCCGCAGGCACTGGGCCACTTTCTTTGCTTCCTCCACTTCCTTATTAAACGCATCCTCTCCCAGTGCAGGCTTATATTTGGGTGCTGTACGGTAGCCGAACACCCCTTCGTATCCGGTCATACCCAGCACGGCTCTTGCGCCGTGGTAGGAAAAATCCGGATGTTTCTGAATAAAGCGCTCCAGCACCGGAACCAGATCGTAATCCCCAAAGGTAATATTGCCCTGAGCATCCATATACTCACAGGTGGGATACCCGTCCTCACCAACCACAATACGGGTGGCAAAACCGTCGCCGGTGGTATCGGCAAAAGCGGGTGTATCATTCACGCCGTCACCGGCGCCGATCATATAGCCGTAGTAGTTCACATCGTCCTGACTCATAATAAAAGGCTTTTTGCCCTCCGGCAGGCGAATATCTCCATAGATGAACCGGGTCCCCTGGGCATCTGTCACTTCATAAGCCACATCATAGGGAGACACCAGCACATAACCCCGGGCATACATTTGCTCCATCATTGCGTTAAATTCATCGATGGTGGTCATATACTGGTTATAGCCGCCGTTGGTATACTCCTCATCAAAGGCCCGGGCGGGGTCTACGATCAGGGAATGGAAGAATACGTGGGTCACTTCATACATATTGGGATAACTGACCAATTTGCTGTCCAGCTCCTGATAGGAAGCCACTGCCTGGGCAAGTTGCGGACACGCATCGTAATATTCAAAACCCTGCAGCATTTCGGTAGCCTTCTGATAATCATAGCCGGCTGCCACAAATTCTGCCTCTTTCAGCAGTTCCTCCGCCATCTCCAGGATCTTTTCCTGGGAAGGTGCTGTTTCCACAGTCGTCTGCACCGTTTGAGGGGCATCCGGTTGTTTTTCTCCTTCATCGGAACTGCCGCAACTGGCAATCAGAAGCCAGATCCCTGCCACAAGGGCGGTGATCAACAATCCCAGACGAATGGGCGGCCAATATTTAAACCGCTTTCTTTTCTTCCGAGCCGGCGGCCACTGTTTTTTATTTCTATCTTCCATAGCGCACCTCCTGACTGTTTTTTATATTATACACCCCTGTATTACCTTTTTCAAGCAAATACCGCAAATTCTGACATATAGAATCTCCTTTGCCATACTTGATAGTTTTTGTCAACTGTGGTAAAATTTATTCAAAAGAAAACCAAAAAGGGAGATCGCATATTTATGGGGACAGCCCGCAACACATTAGAAAAAGCACAAATATTTGAAAAGATGCGTATACCGAAGGCGTTGGCAACGATGGCAGTTCCCACGATTGTCAGCCAGATCATTACGCTGATTTATAACATTGCCGACACCTGGTTTATCGGTCAGACCGACAATCCCTATATGGTTGCCGCAACCAGTCTGGTACTGACGGTTTTTCTGATGACTACCGCCCTTGCAAACCTATTTGGTGTTGGCGGCGGTACACTGGCGGTACGGCTTCTGGGCAGACAGGATAAGGAAGAAGCAGGAAAAGTGGCATCCCTGAGCCTTGTGATGGCTGCAGGCTCTGCACTGGTGTTTTCTCTGTTATGCCTGCTTTTTATGAATCCCCTGCTGAAACTTCTGGGTGCCAGTGAGAACACCATCGGCTATGCCCGGCAGTATCTTCTGTTTGTGGTGGTTCTGGGTGGCGTGCCTACGGTGCTTTCTGCTACAATGAGTTCTATGCTCCGCAATTCCGGCTTTTCCAAAGAGGCTGCCTTTGGCTTAGGATTGGGCGGTGTGCTCAATGTAGCACTGGATCCTTTATTTATGTTTGTTCTGCTGCCTGACGGCTATCAGGTTATGGGTGCGGCAATAGCCACGATGCTCTCCAACTGCGTCGCGCTGACCTATTTTATTTTTACTTACCGGAAAGTTCAGGGAAAATCTATACTTTCTATTCCCAGACGCATTGAGAAAATCCGTCCCCAGTCTATGAAATCTCTGTTTTCTGTAGGCGTTCCCGCCGCAATGGGACTGTTGCTGTTTGATGTGGCAAATATGCTTCTCAACCGGCTGGTTTCCAGCCACGGAGATTTTCAGTTGGCGGCAATGGCAATCGTTTTGAAAGTGGAGCGACTGCCTTTAAGTATCGGTATCGGTATCTGTCTGGGAATGATCCCCCTGGTGGCTTATAACTACGCTTCCGGAAATCACAAGCGGATGCGCCAGTTCTTCTATGCGGCTATGATCGCCGGTCTTACCATTGCGTCGGTTAGCGTTGTGTTCTATTCCTTTGCCACCGACTGGCTGATCCGGGCTTTTATCGACGAACCTGTTACAGTGGAATTTGGTGTTTCTTTCCTAAAGGCGCGCTGTATCGCCGCCCCTGTTATGTTCCTGAGTTTCCATCTGGTGCATTTTATGCAGGCCATCGACAAGGGTAAAATTTCCCTTTTTATGGCTGTGATCCGGCAGATCTGTCTGAACATTCCCATTATGCTCACACTAAACCATTTCTTTGGAATATCCGGTATCGTTTGGACCCAACTGACTGCAGATACCTTGAATGCGGCCTGTTCTTTTATTTTCTTCTTCTGTGTTATGAAATCCCTGTCAAAAGCGAAAAAGGAGACCTTCGTATGAATTACCGCACCGACAAATACGGCAATCAACTTTCCATTTTGGGCTTTGGCTGTATGCGTTTTCCCACAAAAGCCGGGCGCATCAATATGAAAAAGACAGAAGCACAAATTATGCTCTCCATCAATAGCGGCGTTAATTACTTCGATACCGCCTACATATACCCCGGCAGTGAGGCGGCTCTGGGTGAGATATTGGAGTAAAACGGTGTCCGGGAAAAGGTGTATATCGCCACAAAACTGCCCCACTATCTGATCAAAACCCAGAGCGATCTGGATCGGCTTTTCAGTGAAGAACTGCGGCGGCTGCGAACCGACTATGTGGACTACTACCTGATGCATATGCTCACCGATGTGGACACCTGGGGACGGCTGAAGGAACTGGGCATTACGCAGTGGCTGGCAGAAAAGAAAGCAAGCGGTGCGATCCGTCAGGTAGGTTTCTCCTACCACGGTAATTCCGATATGTTCTGCCAACTTGTGGACGCCTGGGACTGGGATTTCTGCCAAATTCAGTACAACTATATGGACGAGCACTCTCAGGCAGGACGCAAGGGCTTAAACCACGCCCACAGCAAGGGCCTTCCTGTGATCATTATGGAACCGCTGCGGGGTGGCAAACTGGTAAACCGTCTGCCTGAGGAGGCAAAAAAGATTTTTGCAGAGTATCCTGTCAAGCATACACCGGCCCAGTGGTCTTTCCGGTGGCTTTTCAATCAGCCGGAAGTGACGGTGGTTCTGTCCGGAATGAATTCGGAAGAAATGGTTCGGGACAATATCCAGACCGCATCCACCACCCAGGTGGGCGAACTGGGAGAAAATGAGGAAGAAATGCTCCGGCAGGTGGTAAACGCCATCAATGCCAAAATGAAGGTCGGCTGCACCGGTTGCGGCTACTGTATGCCATGCCCCAAAAACGTGGATATTCCCGGTACATTTGCCGCCTATAACCGGCGATATCAGGAGGGAAAATTCGGCGCTCTGAAAGACTACGTGATGTGCACAATGCTGCGAAAAAATTCCCCCGCCGCATCCAACTGCGTGGGTTGCGGTAAATGTGAAAAGCATTGTCCCCAGAATATCCCCATCCGGGAAAAATTAAAGGATGCGCAAAAGGAACTGGAAGGACCTGTGTACCGCATTGCCGGCAAAATTGCCCGAAAGTTTGTAAAATTTTAAAAAGTATGGACGCATTGCATTTTTTTGGCAACGCGTCCTTGCTTGTTATAATCTGTCAAATTTCTGTTTGACAGATTGTTCGTAGGGGACGCCGCCCTCGGCGTCCCATCTGTATTTTTGGGGTTCGATACCCCAAAAATACAGAAATATTGGCAAACTGCAGGAAATCCGCCCATCGAGGTTGGATTTCCTGTTGGGACGCCGAGGGCGGCGTCCCCTACGAATCTATTCGATAAACAGGAATTTATGGAATAAAATACAGGTGTCAATGAAGACACCTGTATTTTTAACATTCCCGAAATGCATACCAGAGCCAGAGGACGCTATAGCGGTCCTTCAGGTCCTTTGCGTAAAGCTTGGCATTTTCGATCTTTTCTGCAGGATAAAAGCTATAAAACTTATCCATTTCCAATCCGCCCAGCCGGAGCATCGCCTCAATTTCCTTTGCCGTGGGCATTTCCGAAAGAATTGTGCGGATCTGGGCTTCTTTTTCGCTGTAAGCAAACGCTCTTGTATAATAGCCGGTCTTCTCCTGCAGTGCCATACAGCCCGGAGCAACCGGTCCATAAATTTCGGTCATTTCCCCTTTATAGACCTCCGGATCGGGGCAATATTGGGTCTTTGGGAAGGGTTTTTCCAAAAGTTTCTCCCGCAGACCGGCTGTGATCACTGTAGAATATGCCACATCAATGCCGTGGGGGAAGTAAGGGGCTCCTTCCACAATGCCGGTGATCTCGAAGAAATGGGACAGGTGGTGTTCACTGCCGGAGGCGGGACGGGATGAGCCTGCAAAGCTCATCAGAATGCCGATGATCACCAGCGCCTCCATCAGCGCTTTCACACTTTCTTCATTGCGCTTTAAGATACCCTCTGCCAGATCCAGGGTCTTTTGAATTTGCGCGAAGGTCAGATCATAGATGTACTGGCAGAAGTATTCTCCTGTGACTGCCTGACTTAGCTTCCAATCATTCAGGGCGGAGAATTTGCCGATGATGTCACCATAGCCTGCCTGGATCATTTCCATTGGCGCATTTTTCAAAATCTCTGTATCTGCCACCAATGCTCTGGGTAAGCCTGCGCTGTAAGTGACCTTCATACCCCCGGCGATCATTGCTGCGCCACTCGATGCGTAGCCGTCCATAGAGGGGGCTGTGGCAACCACCATATAGGGAATGTGGCTGGTATGGGACACAAATTTGCAAAGATCCTGCATAACGCCGGAGCCAACGCCCACGATCAACTGGGCATTTCCCAGCGCTTGCTGCACCTTTGCAACTGCCTGTTCATCCGGAACTAAGATCTCCTTGCCAAAGATCACCTGATGAAGCTGCTTCCCTTCCAGGGCAGCTACCGTCTGCGCACCTGCCGCAGCAAAGGTATTTTCATCGGCTACAATCAAAATGTTCTTATAGCCGGCGCACAGGTCTGTCAGCCAGCGGATCGCATTCTTTTCGATATACACTGCCTCAATATCACAGCTGTGGTGCTTTCCGCAGGCGCAATCCACCCCCTGCAGCAGTTCATTGATATTCATAAACTTCACTTCCTTTTTTTATGATTATAAGTAAAAAGCTCTGGAAAGTAAATGATAAAAACAGATCTAAAATGTGTAAAAACTGATTTCAGGAACGATCTGTGCCTGGGAGCATATATTGGAAGGAAGAAAGGATGATCTTATGAACAGCTATGATCCCAAGAAAGCCGCTGCGGTCTGGCAGCGGGTGCAGGGACAAACGCCTGCACCCCCGGATACCCCTTCCCTTTTGACTTTGATCGCACAGGAACAGGAGGACGCGGTCACCTATTTGCATCTTTCCCGGCAATTTACCGGAAAAGATGCTGCCGCCCTGCGGCAAATGGCCTATCAGGAGCAGTCCCATGGTGCCTGTCTGCGGGGAATTTATTCCCTGACCAGCGGCAAAAAGCCTTCCCTGCACACTCCGCCCGCACCCCGGGAACAGAAGCAAACTCTGCTGCGCCGCTGTTATGGCAGAGAAATGCAAAGCCTTGCTCATTATAAAAGCCGGGCAGATGACCCTCAGTACGGCCATATTTTTGCCCGCCTTGCCGCCCAGGAGCAGGAACATTGCCATATTTTGCTGGGCATTTTAGGCAACCTGAAAGATAATTGACAATTATTTGAGCAGGGACGATAGATATCTGTAGGGGACGGGTTCTCCGTCCCTTCCGCAGGAGATTGCCACCCCTACATCCATTTTGCATTTATAAAAAGGAGGGCGATCGCCCTTCTTTTTATACCGTCGCCTTGCGGCGTTTTTTCAGTTTATACAGTTCCTCTGCTGCCAGGCGGGTCTTTGTGACCACATCGCTGCTCTTGGGGAAGCAGTAATACCGGACATCCCGGTTGCCGATGCAGATCACATCTCCCATTTCGTACCAGTAAAAGTCACAGTTTAAGGAGTAACTGGTCAAAGGTCCCTGGATAAAGTCCAGTTTTCCGTGGCAACCGGTCAGGTGAAAACCGTTTTCATCGTGTACCAGTTTGCCCCTGCCCACTAAGTACAGGGCTTTATAATCCACCTGTACCCCAATATCCACCCTTGTCTCCAGGCGGTAGGTGCCGTTTTCCAGTTCATTGCGTACCAGTCCCCGCTGCCAGGCGTACCAATTGGGAATGTGGGTAAACACCGCCTGTCCATCCTGTGCCTGTAACTGTCCCAGCGGGGTCAGTTCGTAGGCTTTTCCGCAGCTGCGGCAGGTAAGCAGTATGCCTTTTCCTTCCATTCGCCCCTCTTTTCCGCAGTGGGGGCAGCGGTAGAGAACCCGGTGCAGACCATCTGCCCGGAAGGGCTCATTGATCTGCACATTGTTTTCCTTTTGCCAAGCAAAACTATCAAAATGGAATGTTTCATCCAGTATTGTGCTTAATTCCCGGACGGACTTCTGGCGAATGTCCTCCCGGCTGAGCAGATATGTCACATCTGCAGACACTTTAACCTTGCGTTTTTGCAGGCCATTATACAAAGGATCTCTTGCAAAGGCACCCTTGGTGATCACCGTCACCACCGGCACATCCAATTTCTTCAGCAATGCGCCCATTTTCCGGGGCAGTGGAGTCTGCCGTCCATCAAAGGAATAACTGACCTCCGGGAACATCAGGACACTGGTTTTTTTCTCTTTGAGCATATACTCCATATCCCCGATGGGGGCAATATCGCTATAAAATTTCAGCGTGGGGATACAGCCCAGCCAACGCATCAGCCGGGATCTTCCAATAAAGCCATCTTTTGTGCAGACGATGCCATACCGCCGGGGAAAAAAGATCTTCGATGCGATCTTCAGATCCATAAAACAGGAGTGGTTCATCAGGATCAGACAGGGCTCTTTTTTGCCCAACTTTTCCATACCTCGGGTCCGGTAGGTAAATTTTGTTGCCAGCAGTTCAAATCCGGACACGATCCGCACCAAAAGTTGCAACAGCCACACCGGCCGCAGCGGTAAACGGTGCTTCGGCCTGTCCAGTTGCATAACTTTGTTGTAGGAAAGGTGCTTTGTCTTTATCTTCATTGCCCCTACCAGTCCCCTCTTTTTATACAATATATTGTATCACAGGGAGTGCAGAAACACAAGATAAAATAAAAGAGGATACTATAAACAACCCATCAAATTTCTGTTTGACAGCTTGTTCGTAGGGGACGCCGCCCTCGGCGTCCCATCTGTATTTTTGGGGTTCGATGCCCCAAAAATACAGAAATATTGGC
>JAZNDD010000063.1:0-6340 GCA_045587865.1 Faecousia sp. | reverse complement strand
AGATGGGACGCCGAGGGCGGCGTCCCCTACGAACAAGCTGTCAAACAGAAATTTGACACATTTATGGGTTGCAGGGATAAACTGAAAAGAGGGGAGCGGGATTTCCAGTTTCTACCATAGCGAATTGTACAAAAGGATGTGACGCAAATCAGACAGGTTTGTGGAAGGCGCAGAATTGACTTTTGGGCAAGTCGGTGCTAATATATCGATAGAAGGCAATCGATAGCAATAAATCGATAGCCGTAAATCGATAAAGGAAAACCGAAAAGGAGCGTGGTTCTTATGAACAAACCCTATGTAACGGTGACGGAACCGGAAGAATTACGGCAGGCGCTTTCTCGATGCCGCGCAGCGCAGGCTGCGTTTTCGGCATTTTCCCAGGAGCGGGTGGATAAGATCTTCTTAGCCGCAGCCACTGCCGCCAACAAGGCAAGAATCCCTTTGGCAAAGCAGGCAGTTGGGGAAACCGGAATGGGCATTGTGGAAGATAAAGTAATTAAGAATCACTATGCCGCTGAATATATTTACAATGCCTATAAGGATACCAAGACCTGCGGCGTGATCGAAGAGGATACTGCATACGGTGTTACCAAAATCGCAGAGCCCATCGGTGTGGTGGGCGCAGTTATCCCCACGACGAATCCCACATCTACTGCCATTTTTAAGGCGCTGATCTGCCTGAAGACCAGAAACGGCATTATCATCAGCCCCCACCCCCGTGCAAAGGACTCTACCATTGCCGCCGCAAAGATTGTGTTGGAAGCGGCAGTTGCCGCCGGCGCACCGGAGGATATTATCCAGTGGATCGATACACCGTCCCTGGAACTGACCAATCTGCTGATGCAGGAAGCGGACCTGATCCTTGCCACCGGCGGACCGGGAATGGTGAAGGCGGCCTACTCTTCCGGCAAGCCTGCCTTAGGCGTGGGCCCGGGCAATACCCCGGCGATTATTGACGATAGTGCAGATATTTTACTGGCAGTTTCTTCTGTGATCCATTCCAAGACCTTTGACAACGGTATGATCTGCGCCTCGGAGCAAAGTGTAGTTGTGCTGGACTCCGTCTATGATCTGGTGAAGAAAGAATTTGCCGACCGGGGTTGCTATATTCTCAATAAGGAAGAGACCGAAAAAGTAAGAAATATAATCCTGATAAATGGCGCACTGAATGCGAAAATCGTAGGACAGTCTGCCCATACCATTGCGGCACTGGCGGGCATAGATGTGCCGGAGGAAACCAAGATCCTGATCGGTGAAGTAACCAGTGTGGAACTGAGCGAACCCTTCGCCCACGAAAAGCTTTCTCCGGTGCTGGCAATGTACCGGGCAAAGGATTTTGCCGATGCGCTGGATCTGGCTCAGCGGCTGGTGGAGGATGGCGGTTTTGGGCATACGGCATCTATCTATCTGGATGCAGGGAACCAGAAAGAAAAACTCGATGCATTTTCTACCCGAATGAAAGCCTGCCGTATTCTGGTAAATACCCCGTCTGCCCAGGGCGGTATTGGCGATTTGTATAACTTCCGCCTTGCCCCCTCCCTGACACTGGGTTGCGGCAGTTGGGGCGGCAACAGTGTTTCGGAAAATGTGGGTGTCAAGCACCTGCTCAATATCAAAACAGTGGCACACAGGAGGGAAAATATGCTGTGGTTCCGGGCACCGGAAAAGGTGTATTTCAAAAAAGGCTGTCTGCCGGTGGCACTCCAAGAACTTAAGGGTAAGAAGAAGGCATTTATCGTAACCGATGCGTTCTTATACCAGAATGGATACACGGCCCCGATCCAGAAGAAACTGGAAGAAATGGGCATTACCTGCACGGTATTTTCGGGTGTTGCCCCCGATCCCACCCTGGCTTGCGCCAGAGAGGGTGCTGCCCAGATGGCGGCATTCCAGCCTGACCTGATTGTGGCAGTGGGCGGCGGTTCTGCAATGGATGCAGGTAAGATTATGTGGGTGCTGTATGAGCATCCGGATGCAGATTTTATGGATATGGCAATGCGGTTTGTGGATATCCGCAAGCGAGTGTACGGTTTCCCCAAAATGGGGGAGAAGGCATACTTTGTAGCCGTTCCCACTTCTGCCGGTACCGGTTCTGAGGTGACTCCCTTTGCGGTGATCACCGATGAAAGCACCGGGGTAAAATATCCCTTGGCAGATTATGAACTTCTGCCTAATATGGCCATCGTGGATGCAGATATGATGATGAACGCCCCCAAGGGGCTGACCGCCGCATCGGGTATTGATGCGGTGACCCACGCCCTGGAGGCTTACGCCTCTATGCTGGCAACGGACTATACCGACGGTTTGGCGCTCAGAAGCCTGAAACTTGTCTTTGAAAATCTGCCGAAAGCCTATAATAATGGTCCCAATGAACCCAGAGCCAGAGAGAATATGGCAAATGCGGCTACGATGGCAGGTATGGCTTTTGCCAATGCCTTTTTGGGCGTGTGCCATTCCATGGCACATAAGCTGGGCGCATTCCACCACCTGCCCCACGGCGTGGCAAATGCCCTGCTGATCTCTCACGTATTGCGGTTCAATGCCAGCGAAGTGCCTGCAAAAATGGGTACTTTCTCCCAGTATGACCATCCCCACACCCTTGCCCGCTATGCAGAAGTGGCAGATTATCTGGGACTAGGCGGCAAGACCGATGCCCAGAAACTGGAAAAGCTCATTGAAGCAGTGGAAGCCTTGAAAGAAAAGGTAGGCATCCGCAAGACGATTAAAGATTACGGCATCGACGAACAGGATTTCCTGAACCGTTTGGAGGAAATGACCGAGCAGGCCTTCGACGACCAGTGCACCGGTGCAAATCCCCGCTACCCCTTAATGAGCGAGATCCGCCAGATGTATCTGAATGCATACTATGGTTAACAAAAAATGAAATGATGGAGGTAGTTCAAATTAGACTACCTCCATCATTTGTTTTCATTCCCGTTGGAAATATATGCGTTTCTTTACAGCACCGTTTTTTACTTACTTAAGGGAGGCCATCTTTTCTGGGCTATGTCCGTTTTAGTCCAAAACAGCGCAATTATTGTTGACAACCGGTAATTCTTGAAGTATCATTTTTTACAAGCGGTAAATCTATACAAAAAAACGATTGGGAAAAGGAGTATAGAAGATGAATACATTACAGGTTGGATTTTCCAAAATAAATGTGACCCCTAGGCTGGGTTGCAGTATAAACGGTTATTTTATCCCCCGGTTTGCCGAGGGTGTGCTGGATGCGCTGCACGCCAGAACGCTGGCACTTGCCTGCGCAGATACAAAGGTAGCGCTTGTGAGCATCGATAATCTGGGAATAAAGCGGGAAACACTGCTTCCGATGCTTCAGAAGATCAGCCAAGAGACCGGTCTGCCTGTGGAGGCACTTTATGTTCACGAGACCCATACCCACACAGGTCCTTTAACAAGCGCCCAGGCAGAAAATCCCTTGAATATGGAATACCTGAAGGAGCTGGAAGAAAAACTCGTGGAGGGCGTGAAGGCGGCCCTTGCAGATTTGAAGCCTGCCCGGATGGGTTATGGGGTTGGTACTGCCCCTAACATTGCCTTTGTCCGCCGTTTCCGGATGAAGGACGGCAGTGTGCAGACCAATCCCGGTGTAGACAATCCGGACATTGTGGCTCCCATTGGTCAGGTAGACGAGCGGGTCAATGTACTGCGCTTTGACCGGGAGAATGATACCATTGCCCTTGTAAACTTTGGCAATCATCCGGATACTATAGGCGGCAGTAAGATCAGTGCCGACTGGCCCGGCTTTGTATGCAGCACTCTGGAGCAGGCGCTGCCGGATACCAAGTGCATTTTCTTCAACGGTGCACAGGGAGATGTAAACCATGTCAATGTCCATCCCCGGGGCGGCGACCTGAACGATTTGGAAAACGACTTTGACGATGTGACCCGTGGCTACGGTCACGCCCGCCATATGGGCAGAGTGGTTGCGGGCGGTGTACTGCAGGTGTTTGACAAGGTGTGCTATAAGGATGTAGATACGCTGCGCTACGGTCAGGTTATGGTGGATGTTCCATCCAACAGACCCGATCCCAGCCAAATGAGCGAAGCCCACCGGATCAATGATCTGCACAAAGCAGGCAAAGACGCAGAACTTCCCTACAGCGGTATGATGCTGACTACGGTGGTTGCAGAGGCGGGAAGAATGGTTCGTTTGGAGAATGGACCGGATGCCTTCCAAATGCCCATCTCCGGCATTTCCATAGGAAATGTGGCCTTGGTGGGTCTGCCCGGCGAGCCTTTTACAGGCATCGGCAGAGGCTTGAAGGAGGCAGAAGGCTGGGATATGGTGCTTCCCACCTGTTCCACCAATGCCTATGAGGGCTACTTCCCCATGCAGGAAGCATACGATGAAGGCGGCTATGAAGCAGGCTCCTCCAATTTTAAGGCAGGCGTAGCAGAACTGCTGATTGAAGAAGGCAGGAAACTGTTAAGTGAACTAAAATAAGCAAAAATGAGAGGCAATTGCCTCTCATTTTTTGTGGTTTATTTTTCCAAAGCGGCGCGGATTTCCATAATTCTTGCAGAAGGATCGCCCCAGGTTTTTGTGACGGTAACGCGGATCTTTTCTGCATCCAACGCATCGAAAGCATGGGTGCGTTTGCGCATGAAGTTTTCTTCTGCACGGGCAACTTCCACCCAGCCTTTGCCGTCAAACACTTCTACAAAGTAATCCTTGGCGCACTCCTTCGGCACAGTGGGTTTGACGATGTGCCAACTGGTACCGGGGTTCGTAAGTTCTGTGTCAAATACAATACTGACAGAGTTGATCGGTGTTTTCTCCCGGAAAGTCAGTTCGATCCACTGGGGAAGCGCCTGCTCCGGATCGGAAACCCACTGGTAGTTTTCTGCATCGATCATACGGCTGTGTCCGTTTACCACATTCTTTGCAGAACAGTTGGCAATCACTTCCGGCACCGGATCCATATGCCGGATGCGGTAGCCTTCATTGTTGATAGTCTTTTTCTTTCCATTTTCATCGATTTCCGTACGCCAATAATAGAAGGAGTGGTTTGTTTCCGTTTGCCAGCCGATACCCTCCGCAGGCGCAAGGGAAGCAATGATGCTTTCGTGATTTAATACAAAAGTGTCCGGCAACTGGAATTTTACCCAGCCTTCATATCCGGGGGCAACCACTGCCTGAGAATGGATATCTTCCCGGTTGGGGTAGAAGGTATCAATGTCAAATCCGGTAATATAAGCGTGGAGAGAGACAGTAACCGGCTTTGTGGAGTCAGAGCGCAGATAGCAATAAAGATTGCTGACATCTGCCCGCACAGGAATTTGAATCCGTGCCTGATGGGTCACATTCAGGGGCAGGAAAGTCCCAAGTTCGCCCATTTCATCCCGGTAAATCTCGGTTTTGCTTTCGCTGGAGGCAACGGCTTCGGCGGTCAGACAGGGATCACCGGGATCTTCATTCTTGAAGCCGGGAATCCACTGGTCGTTTTTAATCAATGTTTGTTGCAGAGTTTTGATATGCCGCTGATAAATACCCCGGGGTGTTTCATTCAACGCAATACAAAGTGCTGCAGCCGTACCGGCAGCCTGACCGATGGTAGCGATGGTATTTTGCACGCGCGTTGTACCCAGTGCCATGTGCGTGACACTGATATTTCTACCGGCAAACAGAAGGTTTTTAATGTTTTTGGAATAGAGGCAACGGTAAGGAATTTTGGGCTGCTTCAGGCGCTTGACATAGTACAGCGGACCTTTGCTGCCGGAATAAATACCCTCCGGATGATGCACATCGATGGACCAGCCTGTGTAGGTGATGGCATCCGGGAACGTGCGGGAGGTTTCACAATCCTCCTGGGTGAGAATGTAATCACCGATCAGCCGGCGGGATTCTCTGCGACCGTTGATAATAGAAGAGAAAATCAGCCGATAGTTCTGCGCCCGCTCTTTCTCAGACCAATGGTTTTTCAGATGGTCGTAGTAGCCCAATGTTACCAAAAACAGCGCGTCACGGGTCTGCTCTCCGTCCCACATATCGTCGTAGGTGTTCGGAGCCTCGACCCACCAAGCAAGTCTTGTAACCGCGGTTATGTGGCGACCGAAGTCCTCATCCTTTTCGGGAAGCTTAGGTACCCAATCGGGAGCCTTGAAAGGAACGGGATGATCTGTTTTTACGATCAAAAGCTTGTTTACGTCACGGATACAACCGCTCATCGTCTGAGTGTCCGCTATATCGGCTGCAAGATATTCATTATGCTGATGCTTCGCCTCACGTCCAAAACGATACTTTGCGCCCGCGTAGTATCCAACCCAAGCGTCACCCGTACAGTCAATAAAGATCTTACCCGTGTAGCTTGTTTTTGTA